>JBKEAG010000173.1:0-17390 GCA_047972025.1 Moheibacter sp. | reverse complement strand
CGAATGGAGTCATTATTGGTGTTATATGCAACAACATCTACATATTTAACATACGCAGCAGAACCACTATCTATCATTCCACTACCTACATCTGAAATATCATCTTCACAAGAAAAAGTTGTAAAGGCGGTTGCGCATACTACTCCCATGGCAACCCAATTGAAAAGTCTTTTCATCAACTACTTTAAAATGTTAATTTTCATTCATTAATTCTTCCGCATAAAAGATTTTATACGCTTCGCTGATTCCCTCTATCGGACAGTACTCCATGACTGAAATATCTTCTGACTGAAGATATTTATCTATAGTTTTCGGTATGATTTCCTCGCCTTTAACTGCAGCATCTGCGTATTTAAGTGCAGATAGAGTCATAGCTTCAAAATTAGGCTTTTGTAGAAACTTTCCAACTTCTCCATTGATACCATCAAATGCTAATTTTTTAGGCATTTCTGAATTTAACTCTCCTTCAAATGGATTGTCAAATAATGATACAACAACTTTTGCTTCGTTAAAGAATGAATCTTCTGAATAATATTCTTTCAAATAAGCAGGAACCATACTAGACATCCAGCCCAAGATATGAACAACATCCGGTTTCCAATTTAGCTTTTTCACCGTTTCTAGTACTCCTTTTGCAAAAAAGATTGCGCGTTCATCGTTATCTTCAAAAAACTTTCCTTCTTTGTCAGAATAAACAGACTTTCTCTTGAAGTACTCTTCATTGTCTATAAAATAAACCTGAAGACGTTCATTTGGAACTGATGCTACTTTTATGATTAGAGGTTGATCCATATCGTTTATGATTAAATTCATTCCCGACAATCTTATAACCTCGTGTAATTGATGCCTTCTCTCATTAATCACCCCAAATCTTGGCATAAAAATCCTAACATCAGCACCCTTTTCACTCATAGCTTTAGGGATTCGCAAGGACTGCAACGACATCGGGGTTTCGGGAAAGTAAGGAATCATTTCTGTAGTTACATACAATATGCGCTTTCCATCCATAGTCAAACTCATTAATTACTTGAAATAGTGTACAAAGATACGAAAATTCTACGAGATATGATTTGCTTATATTACTTTTGCCCGTATTATTTGTTTTATTTAACATGACTTAATGATAATTTTAAGAAGTCTTCAAGAAATTCAAAATTGGGTTTCTACAACCAAATCATCTGAAAAATCAATAGGATTTGTCCCAACCATGGGTGCTCTACACGCCGGACATATTTCCTTAGTGGAAAGTTCCATAAAAGACAATGACCAAACTATCGTCAGTATTTTTGTAAATCCTACACAGTTCAATAATCCGGAAGATTTAGAAAAATATCCAAGAACTGAAGATGCTGACATTAGACTCCTACAAAAATCCAGTGTCAATGCGGTTTTTATTCCTACCATAGAAACGATTTATCCCAATGGACAAAACTCAATTTCTTTTGATTTCAACAACCTAGAAAATCAAATGGAAGGAAAATTCCGACCCGGTCATTTTGATGGTGTTGGCACTGTCGTAAAGCGACTTCTTGAAATCACCCAACCTACACGTGCTTATTTTGGTGAAAAAGATTTTCAACAATTACGAATCATTCAACAAATGGTACAGTCCGAAAAGTTACCTGTTGAGATTGTACCGATTGCCATAAAACGAGAGGAAGATGGATTAGCCATGAGTTCCCGAAATGTACGTCTAAGCAAAGAAATGCGAAAAGAAGCTCCTATCATTTATCAAATCTTAACCGAAGTCAAATCCTATTTAGAAAATCACACCATTACAGAAACAAAAAAATGGGTAGAAAAACGTTTTCTTCAAACAAAATTAAATTTAGAGTATTTTGAAATTGCTGATGAAAAAAAACTTGAGACAGCTAACCAAAAAATTGATAATCAAACACTAAGAGCATTTATTGCCGTATTTGCAGACAACATTCGCCTTATTGATAATCTTAGGTTAAATTAAATCCATTTAAATTTTATATAATTAAAAACTCCTTACCTTTGTCGCCGTTATGATGATAGAAATTGTTCGTTCCAAAATTCACCGTGTCAAAGTTACTGGTGCAGAATTAAATTATATCGGAAGCATCACCATTGATGAAGACCTACTAGATGCCGCCAAAATGATTACCGGTGAAAGGGTTCAAATTGTAAATCTACAAAATGGTGAACGGTTTGAGACCTATACCATTCCAGGAAAAAGAGGTGCTGGTGAGATTACACTAAACGGTCCGGCAGCAAGAAGAGTACAGGTAGGTGATACTGTTATTATCATTGCCTATGGTCTTACAGATATGGAAGAAGCTAAAAACTTTAAACCCACCATCATCTTTCCAAATGAAGAAACCAATCGTTTGGGGTAAAATATGAAGTCCAAAATAAGTAATCTGATTTTCACACTTATTGCCATTATCTTGGCAATTGTTTTTATCATTTTAACTTTGAGGCAAACTAACTTTGAGGCACTAAAATCTGCCGCAAAAAACGCCAATTATTTCTGGTTTCTTGTCTCTGTAATTTTGAGCATCGTTTCTTATTGGCTACGTGCTGCCCGGTCAACACTTTTATTTGAAGGAATTAACTATAATGTAAGTACCAAAAATGGTTTTTGGGCAATTTCATTTGGGTATTTTATGAATTTGACCATTCCACGAAGTGGCGAAATAGCACGTGCAACCACTTTGTATCGACTAGAAAAAATTCCGGTAGATAAATCAATTGGAACAATTGTACTAGAACGCGTTATTGATTTATTATTTTTAGCACTCTTTTTTGTTTTAACATTTATTTTCAATGCAGAAACTCTATTGTCTTTTTTCTCATTTAGTGAGCAACCCTCATTAGGGAAATTTATACTACCCATTGGGGTTTTAGTTGGGGTTTTCACATTCTTCTTCCTCTTCCGAAAATCATTAAATCAATTTAAACTTTATCAAAAAATTAATGTATTTCTCATTGGAATTTGGGAAGGATTCAAATCCATTCTACATCTAAAAAATCGAGGTAAATTTTTACTATACTCTATTGGTATATGGATTTGTTATTTCTTAATGACTTACCTCATTGTTTTTGCTTTTCCGGAAACCGCTCATTTTGGGCTAGGTGAAGGGTTTTTCTTAATTGTTGCCGGAGCTTTAGGCATGATTTTACCGGCAGTTGGCGGACTCGGTTACCCATACATCATGAGTATAGCGTTTGCTGCAATTTATGTAACACAAGGACAAACAGCAGCAGAGGGTAAAGTTGTAGGGAACTATTTCGGACTACTTCTGTATTTTGCACAAGTGATAATGATGCTACTTTTTGGTTTACTTTCCATATTATACATTAACCGAAATACTCAAAAAATTAATTAAATTTGAGAAAATTCTTAAATGGCTAAAACCAAAACAACTTTTTACTGTCAAAATTGTGGAAACCAATTCAGTCAATGGATGGGGCAATGTAAAGCTTGTGGTGAATGGAACAGCATTGTAGAAGAAATTATTGACAAGGGAGAGAAAAAAAAGTCATGGAAGTCAGAGAAATCAAAAACCATTTCAATTCAGAATATCAGAGAAGTTTCTGAAATTGGAGAAACTAGAATAGACACTTTAAATGAAGAATTAAATCGAGTTTTAGGTGGTGGGATTGTAAATGGTTCGGTTGTTTTGGTGGGTGGAGAACCCGGTATTGGGAAGTCTACTTTGATGTTGCAAGTTGCGCTTAATTTACCTCAAATCAAGGTTTTGTATGTATCAGGAGAAGAAAGTGCTTCACAAATAAAATTGAGGGCTGAACGAATTGGCATTCAGTCTGATCAATGCTTTATTTTAACAGAAACCAATACTCAAAAAATATTCAAACATACACAAGAAATAGAGCCTCAGCTAATCGTCATTGATTCTGTCCAAACGCTACATACACAATTTGTTGAATCTTCTCCGGGAAGTATTTCACAAATTAGAGAATGTACATCTGAACTTATTCGCTACGCAAAAGAAACAAATATTCCAGTAGTTTTAATCGGGCATATAACCAAAGAAGGGGTAATTGCCGGTCCAAAAATTTTAGAACACATGGTAGATGTTGTTTTACAATTTGAGGGTGACCGCAACCATATTTACCGATTGCTTCGTGCCAATAAAAACCGTTTTGGCTCTACTTCTGAGCTAGGAATCTATGAGATGCAGGGAAGTGGACTTCGCGAAGTAAAAAATCCATCTGAAGTTTTAATTTCTAAAAAAGACGAACCACTAAGTGGGAATGCAATTGCAGCAACATTAGAGGGAATCCGCCCTATGTTGATTGAAATTCAGGCATTGGTAAGCTCCGCTGTTTATGGTACACCACAACGCTCTGCTACCGGATTTGACACAAAACGACTCAATATGCTTTTGGCTGTTTTAGAAAAACGAGCCGGATTTCAACTGGGAGCAAAAGATGTATTTTTAAATATCACAGGAGGAATTAGAGTAGATGACCCAGCGATTGATTTGGCAGTAATTTGTGCTATCCTTTCATCCAATATGGATAATCCATTACCGGACAATTGTTGCTTTGCCGGAGAGATTGGATTAAGTGGTGAAATTCGCGCTGTGAATCGTGTAGAACAACGGATTTTGGAAGCTGAAAAATTAGGGTATGATGTGATTTTCATATCCAAATACAATAAAATCAAAACAAGCGATTATCAAATTCGAGTAGAAACAATTTCAAAAGTAAATGATTTAATCAAAGTTTTATTTTAATTCAAAAAAATTTAATCATGCGATTTCATACTAGAAAATGGGTAAAACCTGAAGATTTAAATCCAAACAAAACACTTTTTGGTGGTAAACTACTTGCTTGGATAGATGAAGAAGCAGCGCTCTATTCCATCATTCAACTAGAAAATACACGTGTTGTGACGAAATATATGTCGGAAATCAATTTTATGAGTTCGGCAAAACAGGGTGATATTGTAGAGATTGGGATAGAAGTTGTGAAGTTTGGAAAGAGTTCTTTGATTCTAAAATCTGAAGTTCGTAATAAAATGACTCGTGAAACCATCATCACGGTAGATAACATTACGATGGTCAATTTAGATGAAAACGGCAAACCCAAACCTCATGGTAAAACCCAAGTTGAATTTGTAAAAGACCGCTTAGCTAACGAAGGCTAATTACTTCTTTTTGTACAATACCGGATTTAGTTCCTCATCATTGTACATTTTCATCTGTTTATAGACTTTCATGTATTTGTTTCCGGTAGAAATATCTTCCAACAATTCTTCTATGGCAGTTGACAAATCTTTGTGCTGTTCTGTAAGCGTATTGAGTTTTATTTCACATTGTGCAATGTGCGCTTGTGAAGCATCAGTACGGTTGACTTCTTCTGCCATGTGATAAACTTTCAACGCTAAAATAGAAAACCGGTCTATTGCCCATGCCGGACTTTCTGTGTTAATTTTGGCGTTGGATTGAATTGTCACATCTGCATATTTTTGTAAAAACCAACTGTCTATATACTCCACCATATCGGTTCTTTCTTGATTGGATTTATCAATCCATCGCTTGATTTTCAGGGCTTCTATCGGGTCAATTTCAGGATCTCGGATGATGTCTTCTAGGTGCCACTGAACAGTATCTATCCAATTTTTTTTGTACAGTAAATGTTCAATTAGTTCTGACTCCGTATAAGGGTTTTGAATGAAAGCATATACATCATTTTTTTTATGATAGTCTTCTATACATTGGTTAAATATTGTCCAGGCTTTTTGTGTAAAATTCATAATTATAGAAATAAAAGAAAGGTAGAAAATACTCTACCTTTCTTTGATTAATAAATGATTTTTTTATTTCTGCTCTGTAGAGCTACTGTCTGATTTTTTTGACTCATCGTCTTTGGTTGCATCCTTAAATTCTTTGATTCCGGAACCTAATCCTTTCATCAATTCAGGGATTTTTTTTCCTCCAAATAAAAGTAGGACTACCAATACAATGATCAATATTTCCCATCCACCAAATTTTCCCATGGCTTTAAATTTAATGTTACAAATTTACAAATTTTAATTTCCTCCTAACCAAATTTCAGGATTTTGTTTGACAGAACCACTTCTTACTTCAAACTTTAATATGGTATTTCCACTTCCATCCGTATAAATACGACCTATATCCTGTCCTCTTTTCACCCTATCTCCTTTTTTTACAGACACAAAAGACAAATTATTATAAACCGTAAAATAGGTTCCGTGCCGCAAAAGTACGGTTCTATTCCCCCCCGGAATAGAGACAATTGTGGTGACTTCTCCATCAAAAACAGCTTTTGCGTTGCTTCCTTTGTTTGTAGCAATATCAATACCACTGTTATCTACCGATATATTTGTCAAAATAGGGTGTGGGTGTGTTCCGAATTTACTTACAATTTGGCCACGACTTACAGGCCAAGGCAAACGACCTCTGTTGTTTGCAAAGCCTGATGACAATTCTGAGGAGCTACTTCTATCTACATAAGCCGGCTCAGTGACCTTATCCGGTTTGGGGTTTTCTACCGGCTTTGGTTTTTCTACTGGTTTTACAACAACTGTTTCCGGTGGTTTGTTTGCTTCTGCAGCTGCTCTTTCTGCAGCTTCTTTTGCAAGTCTTGCTTCTTCTTCCGCTTTTTCAAACTTTGAAATTTCTAATCTTGCTGTTGAGGCAAATTGTCCTTTTGGAAAATTATTTATATAGGCTTGATAGGCTTGTTTTGTGTGGCTTCCACGTGCGGTTTGCCAACCTTTATTGTCTGCTTCCAGTTGTTGAATATTTCTGCGTGCAGAGGTGGCATAGTCTCCATTTGGCCACTCTGCCAAATAACTGTTAAAGGAAGCAATTGTATTCATTTTTGCCGCTTTATCCCATGCTTTTTTATCGTTTTCAGCTCTAATCTTTGCCAAACGAATTTCTTCCTCTATGACTCGCTTTATTTCAGCATCTATCTGTTTTTGTGCTGATTGTTTTGCTGTAATTTGTTGTGAAATCTGTCCGGCATTCTTTTTATATTCTTCAATTACTTTCTGTTTGGTGCCTTTTTCATTTTCTAATTCATCAACTATCACAGATTGCTGTGCCAAAAGGGCTTCTTTCTCTTTTTTTGACTTTTCTCTAGCGGCTTTTTCTTTTTCTATTTGCTTTGTTTTTGCTAAAATTTCATCTGCTTTTCCTAATTGGTATTCTGAGTACTTTTCTAAATATTTTACCCGACGAAATGCCTGAGTCAGGTTTTCTGATGATAATACAAAGAGTAGTTTATTTCCAACAGATTTGTTTTTATAGGCTTTTACTAGAATATCTTTGTATTCTTTCCGTAGTTCAACTAGCTCTCTTCCTAGTTTGTTTATTTCTAGTTGTGTTAAATAAATTTCATCTTCAATAAAGCGTTTTTCTTTGTTGAGTCCACTGACCAATTTGGATTGAACATTGATTTTTTTTGTTAAGTTTTGAAGGTACAACAATGATGTTTTGGATTCACTTTGATTACGCTGTAAATCTTTATTGAGCTGAGATATTTCCTTTTTTAAGGAACTATTTTGTTTTTGAAGTTTATCTTTTTGTTGTTTTAATTCCTGCTCTGTGATTTGAGCAGTTACCAATCCGACAGAAGTTATTGCAAACAAAAAAGTGAAAAACAATCGTTTCATCATTTCATTAATTTGTTGGGTTTGTAGCCTGATGGTATTTCAAATGGAGTTTGGCTTTGTTCGAATGTAAAATTATTGTATTCTATATCTACTTTTTGTGTTTTTTTGTCTTTTACCAAAACTTTAACATCTTTAGGGAAAAACTGCGTTCCTACTTTTTGCCAATCCGAATAATCAATTGTTAGTTCCATTTTAGAATTTGAATCTTTCAAAAATGCTTGTTTTAATCGAAAGTTTGAATCAAAAATATATGTCTGAATATATTTTCCTTCTATTGGTTTTTGCAGTATTTTATCATTGTCTTTGTAATGTAAAACGTAATTATTGTCAACAATTTCAGAGGTGAAATCTGAAGATTTTAAATCAATGAAAACTCTCCCCAATAGTAAGTTTTGGAGTTTGTCATAGTCTATAAAATTGACTTTCAGCAAATCATTAAAATACGTAAAATCACTATCTATATAGGTTTTTTTGAGCTTTTCATAGCCTTTTACACCATCTGGTGTTATGAGTGCTCGTGCAGCGTTGATTCCAAATTTAGAGATATTGACCCAAATCATTTTACCATTTTCAATACAAATTTTCCCGTTGAGTCTTAGCGATGTCCCGTCAATATCCGTGTTGATTTTTGACTGTATAGTCAAGTCTTTAAACTGAGGCTTTGCTTCTAAAACCTTTTTTACTATTGATGCCGTTTTCGTTTCGGTTGCACCGGCTTCCGTTATACTTTTCTGTGTACTACAAGAAATAACGAACAAAAATAGTCCAGCGAATGTTAAGTTTACTAGTTTCAAATCTTTGTTTAATCTTTATTTTTAAAGTCCAAAACGGAATAATCTCCTAAACTGATGTTTCTAGAAACACCATAGTACTCTGCATGATTTCCAATCATAGAACCGGTAAGGTTTCCATGGTCTATGATGCAGTTTTCTTGAATCAGGCTATTGTCTATGTTGCTATTTACAACTTTCGTTTTGTTTCCAATCGACACAAATGGTCCAATTTTGGAATTTTCAATTACTACATTTTCACCAATAAAACAAGGTGGTATAATGAGTGAGTTTGTCACTTTTGTACTAGATGGAATTTGCTCAAATTCCTCTTTTTCGAAATTTAAAATTTTCCCATTGGTCTGAACTGTAACGGATTTGTTTCCACAATCCATCCATTCGTCAACCGGTCCCAAAGTAAATTTCTTTCCTTTTGACCGCATATTTTCCAGTGCATCTGTCAGTTGGTATTCACCACCATTTCCTCGCTTATCATTATCAATAATATCACGAATCTCTTCACGTAGATTTTCTCCATCTTTAAAGAAATAAATTCCAATGATGGCTAAATCTGATACAAACTCTTTTGGTTTTTCTACAAAATCTTCGATCACGCCATACTCATCCAATTTCACAACTCCAAAAGCACTTGGGTCTTCTACTTTTTTCACCCAAACAACTCCATCTGAACTTGTGTCTAAATGAAAATTAGCTCGAAATAAAGTATCGGCAAATGCCACTACAACCGGACCTGATAACGAGTCTTTTGCCATCCAAATGGCATGTGCTGTACCAAGTGGCTCATCTTGTTTGTAAATACTTCCTTTGGCTCCTAATTTTTCGGCAATTCCTAAAAGCTGCTCCTCTACTTCTACCCCAAAGTCGCCAATGATAAAGGCTATTTCGTCAATTTTTTCATCAGACAGTTTTGTAATATCTTCTGTTAATCTTTGTACAATCGGTTTTCCCCCTATGGGAATGAGTGGTTTAGGAACTGTTAGTGTATGAGGTCTTAGTCTAGAGCCCCTTCCTGCCATTGGAATTATAATTTTCATATTCTAATTCGTTTTATTTTGTGTTTAGGTTTTTTAATTTCTATTTTTTTGATACTTTCAAGTTATTATATAATTAACTTTCATTGGTTCGTTGCTTCTCTAACTTTAAACTTGATTTTTCAATAAAAATTACGAACGCAATATAGGTTATTAATAATAGATTACCAATGATAATATTACTGTCGAATACATAATACGATAGCATTCCCAACCCAATTATAAAAATCAGATAAATCATAATTTTCTTAGATTTATAAGGAATTCGATACTTTTTTTGTCCCCAAAAGTAAGACACAACCATCATCACAGTATATGCCACAAGCGTTGTCCAAGCCGATGCCATGAAACCTATAATGGGAATAAGAACTAAGTTTAGTATGATTGTCAACCCTGCTCCCATCCAGGAAATAACTGTTCCCACATAGGTTTTGTCCGTTACCTTGTACCAAGTAGATAAGTTATAGTAAACTCCAAAAAACAAATTAGCAATTACAATAATAGGGACAATATCCATAGCTGCTTTATAGTCAGAATTTCTCAAAAATATATCTTGTACCCAACCTAAATTCCCCAATAAAGCAACAACTACTCCACCACTAAAGATCACAAAATATAGCATCACATCAGCATAGGTTTTTTTTGCATCTGTATCGTTCATTTTCTTAAAGAAAAATGGCTCTACTCCCAAACGATATGCTGTTACAAACAAGGTCATCAAAACAGCTATTTTGTAACATCCGGCATAGGCTCCAGCTTCATCTTCATCAATCATTCCACGAAGAAGCAATTTATCTAAATTTTCATTGGTCACAAATGCTAATCCCGCTAACATAATGGGATAAGCATAAAGGAACATTTTTTTGAATAATTCATAATTAAAATAAAATCGAACCTTTGAGATAATTGGAAATAGAAGTAACACTCCTGATAAACTTGCTATAACATTTGCAAAAAACGGGTATGATACTTTTTCTTCTAGACCAACTTTTTGCATAATATTTTCAGGTATCCAAAAGAAAAACAATAGAATTAAAACAGTTTGAAAAACACCCTGAAATACTTTTATAGCAGAATATTTAATTGGCTTTCCTGTAAATCTCAGAAAGGCAAATGGCACCATACAAATAGCATCAAAAAAGGCTATCCAAGCAAACCAAATCAAATATTCCGGATGGGTTTCGTAGTCAAAAAAGTTGGACAGAGGTATTTTGAGTAAATACATGACGACCAGAAACGAAACTGCATTGATGAATACAAACCAAAAAGAGGTGTGAAATACTTTTCCTGATAGATTCCCGTCAGATGAAAATCGAAAATAGGCCGTTTCAAAACCAAAAGTCAGGACAATATTAACAAAAGCCACTAGCGCATAAAGCTGTGCAAACTGTGAAAATTCAGAAGTTACAATCTGTGATGTATAAAGAGGAGTTAGTCCAAAGTTAATCAACCTTGGTAAAATTGCTCCCGCACCGTAAATGACTGTATCGCTTAAAAGTTTTTTGTACAAGCTCTTACTTATTTATTTGAGCAAAAATCCGTTTTCTTTTTGAATTGGAAAAATGAAATGGTTTAAAATTAATTTTAGATGAAAATTATCAGACTTCTATTCAAATTATAAACAGGTTAGTAAGATTTCCTTACTTTTGGTTCTACAAAGCGAAAACAAACAAAGATGTCTCAACCAAAAGTAGGATTAGTAGGCGGTGGAAGCTGGGCTACGGCTATTGCCAAAATGCTGTGTAAAAATCATGAAACCATCAATTGGTGGGTTCGAAATGAGTTCATGAAAGGTTCTATACAAAAACACAGGCACAATCCAAATTACCTAAGTTCTGTTGAGTTTAACACTCAGCAACTACAACTAACAACAGACATCAATGAATTGGTTTCAACCTCTGACTGGATTATTTTGGCAGTTCCATCTATTCATTTAGAGACTTGTTTAGCGGATTTGACTGTTTCTTTTGAAAATAAGTTTGTCGTTTCAGCAATTAAGGGAATTGTTCCGGTACATTATAAAATTGTTGGTGAATATCTGCATGAGCAATTTGGTGTTGCTTATGAGAGTTTTGGTGTCATCAGTGGTCCTTGTCATGCAGAAGAAGTTGCACTAGAACGACTTTCTTACTTGACTATTGCAGCACAAAACCCTGAAAATGCACAATTGGCGGCAGATGGTTTGTCTTGTAGTTTTATAAAAACTAATGTTTCAGAGGATATTTTTGGAACTGAATATGCTGCAGTTTTGAAAAACATTTATGCTATTGCAGCCGGAGTTGCGCATGGATTGGGTTATGGTGATAACTTTCAAGCGGTTTTAATGAGTAATGCTACACGGGAAATGAATAGAATAACGCAACACATTTCCCCAATAGAAAGAGATGTAAATGAGTCGGCTTATTTGGGCGATTTATTAGTAACGGGATATTCCTATTTTTCCCGAAACCGTATGCTCGGAAACATGATTGGCAAAGGCTATACCGTAAAATCAGCTATTTTGGAAATGAACATGGTAGCCGAAGGTTACTATGCTACAAAAAGTGTATATCAGCTAAAAAAAGTTTTGGAAGTAAAAGCTCCCATTCTTTCGGCAGTTCATAAAGTTTTATATGACGGTAAGCAACCCAAAAAGGTATTTAAACGTTTGGCTAATAAATTAACATGAATATAAAGCTGACAGTAAGTCTCACAGCCATTATACTAGGAATAGCTGTTGTTATCTTAGGTGCTTTTTTCAAAATAAATCATCTAATGGTATTTGATGCTATCAGTGGAAATCATCTTTTACTTTTGGGATTTCTGATTGAAGCTATTGGCTTTTTTTCACTTCTTTTTTTCTTTCTGCAAAAATTTAAAAAACAATAAATGCTACGACGTGATTTTATTTCTAAAATTATTGAGCAGATGGTCAATGCGGTGGCTCGTTTACTAAATATAGATTACGAAAAAGAAACTGAAAAGTTTTTGGATAAGTTTGATGAATTACTCACCACATACTTTGAACTAAATCATACAGAATTAAAAAAGCTACTGAAAACAGATGAAAAGCGAGATGCACTTCTTTTAGATGAAAAATTAAAAAACTTTCAACTCCAAACTTTTGCACGAGCTGGACTTGCTTATCTGAAAATAAAAAATATACAAAATGCTAAAGATTGTTTGGAAATCATCAATCGGATTCAGCATCAGCATTCTGACGTGTTTGAGTTTCCAAATGTTGAAAGTGTAAAATTGTCAGAGGAAATTAAACTTTTGTCTTCTCGACTAAACGATTGCATAGAAAACACTACCAACTAATCACCGAAAGGTCCAGTTCCGGGCTTTCTTCTAAATTCATCATTGCATTAATCAGTTTAAATGATTTGAAATATTTCAAGTCTCCATCCTTGATCTCTATCTCTTTGACTTTTCCACTCTGCAAAAGTGATTGCCGCATAGTTCCATTTAACAAACAGGTAACAGGCGTAACCCATTTTTCTCCATCAAAAAAAACTATATTGGAAAATGATGTATCTGTAATTTGATTATTTTTTACAATTAAGATTTCATCATTTTCTCTTTTTAGTTCCTTAAAAATTATTCGATTTTCAAATTTAAATGAATAGTCAATTTCATTGTTTTCTATCAGTTTAATTTTTTTAATAGCTCTCATTTGATACCGAATAAATTCTATACAATCAATTTTTTGGCTATAAATAACTCTACATTTATATATCAGCTCATTTTCTTTTAAAGAATTTTTTTTGTGTGAAATCAGACTTTCCACATCCAACTTATCAGTGAACCCAAATAGCTTTTCTCGGCTTGTGTTTATCCGCTTTTGATGCAACTCTAGGTTTCGAATGCTACCATTTTTTATACAAATGCTTTCAATTAATCGGGACATAGACTTTCTGAATCATTTCGTTGTACTCATTTTCTGCTGTACTCTGGTGCGTGATGCCTCCTCCACTTTTAAAAACCAATCCCTTTTTTGTCTGTTCTATAAAGCGAATCATCACGGCACTATCCAAATTTTCGCCATCAAATACACCAAAAACTCCGGTATAAAAGTTACGGTCATAAGACTCTGCCTTACAAATTATTTCTACCGTTTTTTCTTTCGGTGCACCACAAATAGAGCCCGCCGGCAATAATTTATATAAAATATCACCTAAATATTTATGAAAACCCTCTGGTAGCTCACCTGAAACCTCTGAACTAACTTGCAATAATGTCCGTTCATTTGTTTTAATCTCCTCAACATACCGAAATTTTGATACCGAAACTTTTTTTGCAACCTGGCTTAAATCGTTTCGGATTAGATCGACAATGGTATAATGCTCCGCCTTTTCTTTCTCGTCTTCCAAAATTTTTTCTTTTGCATTTTCTACAGAAGCATCAATTGTTCCTTTCATCGGATAAGAATAAATTTTTCCATCTAAAATTTTCACAAAAGTTTCAGGTGAAAAACAAACAAATTTATCTTCCCAAAACAACTTATACTTTGCATTTGAAAATGAATAAATTTCTTTTAATGAAAGATTTAAATTAATAGAGGTTTCACTTGTTAAATTTGTTAGATAAGAATTTCCCTTTAAAATATTTTGTTTTACAAAGTCAAACTGTTTTTGGTACTTTTCAAATGAAATGGGATGTTTTACAAGTTCTAACTCTCCTGAAAAAGGCACAGCTTGTTGGTCAATCTGAAAAGAAATATCATCTCCTAATTCGGCTATCGGAATTACTTTTCCTTTGATTTTCCTAAAATCAATGATAAAGAAAAATGGAGTTCTAGACGACCCCAATTTATTCATTTGTTTAAAAATACTTCCTTCTTTTTCCATATCAATAGGAGGTGCTTCCTATTTCGTCTATTTCAGAATGTTCATTATTCATCAATGTTTTTTTGACAAGTGCATAATTCATCAATGCCCCAATTGCCATTGTTGCAAACATTCCCACAACACACGCATACTGCCCTATACCTGCTACGACTCCCACTATAAAAATAAATAACAGCATCCACCAAAAGTTCTTTTTGGATAATGCAAATGATTTTTTGATGGCTTCACCTGCCTGATAATCTCCATAATGAATCAAATAAGGTGCAAAGAATAAGGCAATTTGTAGCAAATAAATACCTCCTACTATTACGAATATGATAATCATCATAAGCCCCATCCCGGCCATAGCCATAGCCGGATCATTTGAGCTTTCTCCTCCTCTATTTACTGTAAAGAAAATAAGCCCAAAGTATATAGCGACTATAAGTGCATAGGAAAAGAGAACTATCAATCCTAAGACAAAGTGCTGACCTATATTCTTAAATCCGGCAAAGAAATCGTTAAACTCTAACGGTTCTTCTTTTTCTACTTTTTCGGCAGCAATAGAAAAGCCAAGTAATGTGGGGTATAAAACGAAAGCAAAACCAATAACTGTGAATAAAGAACATACTAAAATAATAGAAGAAACCAAACCGTATAGGCTAAACATTACCCATTCTTTTTGAAATAATTGAAATCCTTCCGATAAATATTCACCCAAATCAAATTTATAGCCGTTTGTAATACGCTCTTCTACTGTTTCTCTTAAAATTGTCGCCATTTTTGTAAATTCTAATTAGAGGCTAAAAGTATGAATTTTCTAAATGGATAAAAAACCTGAAATTTCAATAAATTAGCAAGATTAAAAAAACAGACATAAATGAATACAGAAGAATTATATGAAATAATAAAAAAGCGTAGAAGTATAATGCCGACTCGGTATAGTGATGTAAAAATCACAGCAGAAGAGCTTAACCTTATTTTAGAAAGTGCCAATTGGGCTCCTAATCATAAACGTACCGAACCATGGCGGTTTAAAATCGTTCAAGAAAACGCACGGAAAAGGCTTGCCGATTTTTTGGTGAAAAAATACATAGAAAATACACCCGAAGAAAAACAAAGTGAACGTAAAATTTCTGGAATAATAGAAAAGTGTCTACGTTCTGATAAAATTATACTGATTTGCATGAAAACTTCACACCAGCTCCCAGAATGGGAAGAGTTAGCAGCAACAGCAATGGCTGTGCAAAATATGTGGCTGATATGTACTGCTTTAGAAATTGGTTCGTATTGGTCTTCACCCGGTAGCATTTCCAAAATAAATGAGTTTACAAGTTTAGAAGAAGATGAGAATTGTTACGGTATTTTCTACATGGGAAAGTTAGAAGGTGAGACTCACAGTAGTGAGCGTAAACCTATTTCAGAGAAGGTTCAGTATATATATGACTAACGCAAACTTTCCTATTCTAAGAAAAAATTGTAGTTTTGCGCCCAAATTAAACTTTAAACCAATTTAATTTAAAAAGAAATCTATGAAAAAAATTTGTTTAATCTTATTAACGTTAGGTTTTACACAAATGTATGCACAAACAGTTGATGCAGACGGAAACCTACAAACTTCTAGTCAAAGGTATTTGAAAGACAAAGGTTCTTCTGAGCGTCTTCAGGGATGGTACATTAGCGGAAACAACAGTTTACAGTTTAACCAAGCTGCCTTTTCAAACTGGGTTGCAGGGGGAGTAAACTCTTATTCTTTGATGGGAAATATTGACTATGAATTTAACTTAACTCGTGGAAAACACATTTGGGACAATCGTGTTTTGTTGGCTTATGGTATGCTAAAAAATGAAGGTGAAAAATCTAGAAAATCTAATGATGTTATAGACCTAACTTCAGCTTATGGATATGAGTTCAGAAAACACTGGTACTTGGCTGCAGCTTTGAATTTCAAAACGCAATTTACAACAGGATATGATTATGAAACTGAGGACATAAATGGTAATTTCAACAAAATTTCCAATTTTATGGCTCCCGGTTATTTGTCTCTTGGATTTGGTGTAGATTATAAACCAAGTGAAAATTTACAGGTAAACAGTCATCCATTAACTTCTCGTTTCACTTTTGTGACAGATAAAGACTTACAATACAAAGGCAGCTTTGGTTTGAAAGATGATGGAGATTCTTATTTGTATGAATTTGGAGCTTATTTAGGTGCTCGTTATAAGTTCGACATCATGGAAAATATTTCTTATGACAATCGTATAGGTATTTACAGTAATTATTTAGATGAACCATTTAATATGGATATTGCTTACCAAGGGGTTTTGGATATGAAAGTTAACAAATTCATTTCTGCTCAGGCAACTATCAATCTACTTTATGACGAAGACCAAATCAAACGCACTCAAGTAAAAGAAACTTTTGGAGTAGGGTTGGCTTATAAATTTGATAATTCTACCAAGTTGAAAGAAATGCCGGAAAACATTCCTCAGATTGAAGTAGAAACAACTGAAGTAGCACAATAATCATTTCGATTTTACAATCAAAATAATAAAAAAGAGACTCCAAACGAGTCTCTTTTTTATTCTATAAATTTTATTTACTCACTAACTTATAGCATACGTGCTACTGTACCCAAACATTCCCCTGTCTTTTATCATATCTGCAACACCCGCCGGAAGATGCTCCTCCCAGCCTTCTTCACATTTTCCAATTTGTTCTAGTATTTTTCTTGAATAAATATTCAAATTAGCCGGATCGTAATTTTCAATATCTTTAATTCGTTGATTAAATTTAAAGAATTTATACAATTCCTTTAAGTTCTCACTTACTTTCAAATTATCCGACGTTAGCAATTCGTTATTTTCCTTGTCTAGATATGGGTAGAGGTAAACAACTACATTTTTCTTAAATAACTTCCCAAATGCTTCCATGATACCTCCCGGTAAATTCTCATAATAATTAGGGTTAAATACTTCCAGTAAATTATTGACACCCATACCAAGTGCAATTTTTGTTTTGTTCTTTGTAAATTCAGTAAAATAATGGACTAACTTATAGTATTCTGAAAAATTAGAAATAATTACGTTATACCCCAAACTACCTATGATGTCTGCCCGGT
>JBKEAG010000167.1:0-1785 GCA_047972025.1 Moheibacter sp. | reverse complement strand
TTCAGTTGAAAAAGTAGGATATAAATTATTATTGGAATTTAACTTTTCTTGTGAATTATAGTGAGTAGTTTTTAGGCTTGAAGTATTCGTTTTATTATACGTTTTTTCAGTTAAATGAGCTGTTTCTTCTAAATTTGAAGTAGAATCAGATTCCTTTTTCTCATGAGATGATTGACTCTTTGATGATGACTCATTTTTATTAGTAGAATTAACTTTTTTGCTAGAAACTATTTGATTGGTTGAATCATTTGTTTGGAAAACACTGTTCCAAAAAAGACCAATTCCAAAAGAAACCAAAACCAAAGCTGCCACTCCTGCTATTTTGTACCAAAAAGGAATAATTCTTTTCTTTTCTTTTTGTTGAATGTGATTTTTAATAAATTTCCAAGCATCCTCAGGTGGCTGCTGGGGAATATCTAATTTATTTTTAAAATATTTGTCAATGTTGTATTTCATTTTGACATTATTATTGGTGTGTTATTTTTTTTTACTAAACTTTTCAATTTCTCCCTCGCTCGGGATAAATTTGACTTTGATGTTCCAATTGAAATTTGGAGTAAATCTGCGATTTCCTGATGAGAGTATTCCTCTATTACATACAAATTAAACACTTGTCTGTACCTATCCGGAAGTTGTTGCACAAAACCTAATAAATCATTGTAAGAATAAGGTTCTAGCTCAATTTCATTACTATCAATCTCTTCTGATTCTGCATCAGGAGTAATTTCTTCGTTAATTACATAAAGATGGTTTCTAGTTCGAAGTCGCTCTATACAGGTGTTTACCATAATCCGCCGAATCCAACCTTCAAAAGAGCCTTCAAACCGAAACTGGTTTATTTTCTTAAAAATTAGAATAAATCCGTCTTGAAATCCGTCTTGAGCATCTTCGTAACAATTGGAATACCGTAAGCAAACAGAAAACAATTTAGCAGAAAATAATTTATAAATTTCTGCTTGTGCCGACTTTTTATTATTTTGACATTGACGGATTAATATTTCTAACGATTCATCCAAATCACAGTTTTTTATGGAATCTCTAGTTCTTTTACAATAAAAATAGGTTCTTCATTTTCATCATTTCCAGCCCAAAACCGAAAGGTGTAAGTTCCGCTGACATCAGGTTTGAACAAGAGAGTATGTGCTACACCTTCACTTATATCTGCACAGTTAGTAGCATTATTCACAACATCTGCCGTGATGATAGAAACACTTCGTTCATTACCGGAAATTTGGTAGTCATAATCAAAAAAAGTTTCACAAGAATTATTGCGAGTAAAAAAAGTTTTGATTTCAGTTACACTTCTAGCCGGATTAATTTCACCTATTTGAATACTGTCTATTTCACTGTATTTATAGTTCACATTTGAAACGGGTTCATTATCTAGGCAAGATATAATAGTCATGCCTATTATAATACACCCGACAACCGATTTTAAACTCTTCATATTCTAACTTCGTTTATTACAATCAAAAGACGGTAAAATTACAAAAAGGTTGCGTTTCTTTACTAAGTTAAATCAGAGAAAGTTACGAATTATTTTTCATCCAATAAATCCGGGCGACGATTTTTTGTTCGTTCAATGGCATTTTGATGCCGCCATTCTTCAATTTTCCCAAAATTACCGGAAAGAAGCGTTTCCGGAACTTTCAGTCCTTTGTAATCTGCAGGTCTAGTATAAACTTCCGGTGCAAGTAAATTATCTTGAAAAGAATCAGAAAGTGCAGAGGTTTCATCATTTAACACACCCGGTAAAAGACGGATAATGCTATCTGCCAAAACAGC
>JBKEAG010000153.1:0-3740 GCA_047972025.1 Moheibacter sp. | reverse complement strand
TCAAAGTTTAGTCATGAAAAAGAAAAAGCAACAGCTGGTTATTATGCTGTCCATTTAGACAAATATGACATTGATGTAGAATTAACTACTTCAACAAGAGTAGGTTTTCACAAATATAAATTTAATAAATCCGGAGAAGCTAACATTATTTTAGATTTAAAACATCGGGATAAATTATTGGATGGAAAAATTAAAATTATAGATAATAAAACAATAGAAGTTTATAGACAAAGTACAGCTTGGGCAGTAAATCAGCAAGTTTGGGCTAAAATTGAATTTAGTCAATCCATGTCATTTGGTGAAGTATCAACTTATCAAAACTCATACGATTTAAACTATGTAAACAAAATTATAGATGAAGGTGTCGTAATTTCAAAAAAAGTAAACAAAGGAGAAGAACTACTGGTAAAAGTATCTCTGTCTTTTACAGGTTATGAGGGAGCTAGACTAAACGCACTGGAAATAAAGGATTGGGATTTTGAAAACGCTAAGAAAAAAGCAGAAACTACTTGGAACAAAGCACTGTCTAAAATAGAAGTTCAATCTTCAGATGAAGATAAGTTGATAACATTTTACACAGCACTTTACCATACGATGATTCACCCAAATATAGCTCAAGATTTAAATGGAAAGTATAGAGGGAGAGATAACAAGATTCACCAAACAAAGGAGTTTAAATACTATACTGTTTTTTCACTTTGGGATACATTTAGGGCAGCCCATCCACTTTATACATTGATTGAAAAAAGGAGAACAGTAGATTTCATCAATACATTTATAGCGCAGTACGAACAAGGAGGAAGGCTTCCCGTTTGGGAACTGGCTTCAAACGAAACGGACTGTATGATTGGTTACCATTCAGTATCGGTAATGGCAGATGCTATGATGAAAGGATTTACCGGATTTGATTATGAAAAAGCATTTGAAGCAGCAAAACACAGTGCAATGTTAAACCATTTCGGACTAGAAAACTATAAGAAAAAAGGATTTATAGCGGTAGAAGATGAGCATGAAAGTATTTCTAAAACTTTAGAGTATGCGTATGATGATTGGTGTATAGCACAAATGGCATTTAAGTTAGGAAAGGTGAAAGATTATCAATTTTTCATAGAACGTTCTCAAAATTGGAAAAATATTTTTGATCCCAAGACTCGATTGATGCGTCCTAAAAAAAATGGAGCATGGCTAAATACATTTGACCCAAAAGAAGTAAACAATCACTTTACAGAAGGGAACAGTTGGCAATATTCATTTTTTGTTCCTCAAGATATAGAAGGGTTAATTAATGCTCATGGTGGAAAAGTAAACTTTGAACGAAAACTAGACCAAATGTTTACATTACCATCAGCTACTACCGGCCGCCATCAAGTAGATATCACTGGGCTGATAGGGCAGTATGCGCATGGAAATGAGCCAAGCCATCATGTAGCTTATTTGTATAATTATGTAAACAAACCCGAAAAAACAAAGAAAAAGGTACATTATATTTTAGACAAATTTTATAAAAACTCACCAGATGGACTTATAGGAAATGAAGACTGTGGGCAAATGAGTGCATGGTATATTTTGAGCGCAATGGGAATATACGCTGTAACACCCGGGCAAATAGAGTGGCAGACTACAACACCCTATTTTGATTCTATAAAGATTAATTTTGAAGACGGTTCTTCCCGAACGATTACAAAAAATACTTCAACCGAAGAACGAAAAAATTTAGGATTTGAAAGAACAAAAAAGCAAATTCCACAGGAAAGCTACCCAATTGTTCCGGTACCTTATTTTAAATATTCTACACGGTCATTTTCAAACAAAATTTCTGTGACATTAAATTCCTTAGATACTAAGGGGGAAATTTTTTATCAAATTCATCAGAATGGAATTGACGAATCTTTACTAGAAAACACATTTACCAAATACACAAGTCCTTTTTGGGTAAATTCCACTTCTGAAGTCATCTCTTATGTTAAAAAAGGAGAACAGCAGAGCAAAACTGTATCAGCACAATTCTATAAAAGACCGAATAATTATACGATAAAAACATTGTCTAAAATCCACCCACAATACATAGCTGATGGAACCACTTCTTTATTAGATGGAATTAGAGGTGATTTGAACTGGAGAAAAGGAGAGTGGCAAGGTTTTCAAGGTACTGATTTTGAAGCTATAATTGATATGAGAAAAGTTACCGAAGTCCGCTCAATAACTGCCACTTTTTTACAAGATGCTCGTTCTTGGATTTTATTTCCCAAAAAAATAATTATTTACACATCGACTAATGGGAAAAATTATAAATTATTTGGAGAATATGAAACCAATATAAATGCAACAGATGAGGTAGTTCAAATTGAGAACATGGAAGTGACAGAGTCAGTAAAAAAAGCACGTTATCTAAAAATAGTAGCAGAAAACTTTGGAAAATTACCAACTACCCATATCAGCGCAGGAGAGCCTTCATTTATTTTTATTGACGAAATAACGATAGAGTAGTAAAAAGAAAAAATTACTCTTTTACAGAAGCAATTCTCCCCTGAGGCCCAACCAAATATATTTTACTACCATATTTAGCACTTTTGACAGTATGAAAAGCCTGAGCTGAGATGAGTTGCCAAGTTAGTCCCTTATCGTTAGAAATATTTACACCAGTCAATCCACAACTAATGGCATCACCATTATTTAGAATTTTCACTCCACTTAGATAGCCTGAGGGTGGGGTAGTAGGTGTATCCTCTAAAAGGATTTTTTTGTCTTCAGTCAATGTAAACCGAAATAGATTATTTTCAGAAGATTCAGGAGTTTTATAGTCCCCACCTACAACTAATCCATACTGATGTATAGTTGAGTAATCAACCGCATTAGCTCCGGCGGTTATTGAGCCGGACTTTGGCAATACGGTTTTTAGAGGGGGAACAGTGTTGAGCATAATGTTAGAAGCAGAACCTCCACTAACGGCTAAAAAATAACTTTCATCCAAAAGCTGAACATTAGAGCCACTTGCTGCAAAGAAGGCTTCATTTATAGCAAACCTAGGTAAATCTACTATACTCAATCTTTCCCATGTATTTCCGGCATCTATTGTTTTCAAAACATAAGGTTCACCATTTATAGGATCACCAACAGCAATACCTATATTGGGGTTATTTGCGTAGAAATCAATGGCATCTAGAAATACATTTGGGTCATCATCATGATAGACCTCTACCCAAGTATTACCATAATCCGATGATTTTAATATAATTCCAGGACTGCCAATGGCAACTGCAACAATTGTTTTATGATTGAGGGCTACAATATCTCTGAAATCTCGATCTTCATAACCTATCGGATTTACCCATTTCATAGATTTACCTCCGTTTACAGAAAAACCGATTGTACCATGAGAGCCACTGACCCAAAATGTGAAGTTGTCTATAACAGAAAGCCCACGAAATGATACCTCAGGTTTTTTACTAGGGATAACTTCAATGGTTTGCGCACTTAGAATCGTAGTGAAAAAAATAAATAAAAAAGAATAAATAGAGAGTTTCATTTTAGATAAAGGTTTAGAAAGTTACTCACAAAGGTAAGAACTCCTAATAGATTAGCCTAAAAAATCACAGAAGATTAAAGTGAAGTGAGTCGGATTTGAGTTTATCTAAAGATGTTGTTTTAGGGGTTCTTGCTTTTTTTGAGCGCAAGACCCAGTAACCAACAACAGTAAAACAATAACAACAAACTTTCTCATGGTAAATTCTATTTGCGGA
>JBKEAG010000069.1:0-1568 GCA_047972025.1 Moheibacter sp. | reverse complement strand
AACAACGTGTATAGCTCATTGCAGCTGAACTCCTAATCGGAATTTATTGCAATTTGCTATCTTTGGCTACGGCGGAAAATTCTCGCGGATTTCCCGCAACGAGCCATACACGCGGACCGTTACCACACATTTGAATGAAAATCAGTACAAAAAAAGAAACACATAATGGAATTCAACCAATCAGAGTTTTAAAACATAATTTAACTCACAGATTGGTGGATAGAAATGCCGAATTGATTAATGAATTACAATTAGATTTTAGGCTTCAAAGTCATATAAAGTATCATATTGCAGAATTACCACTGATTGAAAATCAAACACCTTTTATTGAAAGTAGCGGTCATATAAATATTCACGAGACATTTCTCGCTTATATTTGGTCAGTAACCTTTTCAATGTTTGTAATGCACGAAGAAGGAATTGCCATACCTGATTATCTCAAAAGAGATATGATTCCACCTAAAAAACATAACCCAACACTTCTAAATTTGGCAAAGGAATTATTTGACTATGCTAAATCTCTAATCCGAGTATATTCAGAATGGGACAAAGAATACTTTCCTAATCCAGAATACTTTGATGAAAAAACTGATGAAGGATATTATATTTTAAGAACCAATGACCTTTATGTAGAAGTACTGAATTTCATATTATACCACGAAATTGCCCACGCAGAATACGAACACATAAATAATATCCAATCGAACAGCTTATCTAATGATGAGATTAAGAATTTAGAACTCGAAGCTGATAATAGAGCGATTGAACTAATGTTCTTTAATTGTAGAAATAGAAACGCAACAGAAATAGCAATCGTTATTGGTTTAGCTTCAATGTTATTCTCAAGAAGTGATTTATATGGCGGAAGTCGCCACCCAAATGTTGACGTAAGAATTGAAAACTACCTGAAAAAGCTTAATTTGACTGATAACAGCTCTGTATGGACTTTTTTAGTTATATTTTTGAAAATGTGGGAGCAACAATTTTCTCTTAATTTTAAACAGAAAAAGGAATACGATACATACAAAGAATTATATTATGAACTTTTGGAACAAGCGAAATAAAAACGTGTGGTAACAATGTATATAAAAAATAGGCGGAACAGTAATAAATTCAAGGCTTTTGGCTCGTATCAAAGTTTTTACTTAGCCGAAAGTTTAGTGCTTCGAAATCGCCTACTTTTCATATACTAACCGTTATGTGCCATATCACCCGAACTCGTACCAAACCGAAACTTCCAAACCAAATTTAATCAACCAAACTTTTTAAAGTCTTCACAAAATGTCCACGCTGAATAGTTTGAGATTTAAGCAAACCAAACGCTGAATTTGAACTTTACTAAGGTCGATTTTAATCCGGATTATGGTGGACAATTGGCAAAGTCTAAAGATTTAACGGAACAATCCAACTCTAAAAACTTCATTCCAATACAAAGTTCGGATGATACAGCACATAACAAACAATCAAGCTGAAGAAAACCACTTCTACACTATCTTTGAGCATTTTAAGTTAAATGGAAAGTTGAAAATGAAAAAGCAAAGAAAATTGGAATACTGAAAAAGTCCATT
>JBKEAG010000033.1:0-3319 GCA_047972025.1 Moheibacter sp. | reverse complement strand
TTTAGTATCCTTGCCTACTACTTCATTAAAAAACTTTACCTTAATAGAGGCAGAGCGAAAAAATGGAAAAATTGTAAAAATTAAATTTAAAATCCACTCAGATGAAAATTAAATCTATAATGTCTCTCATTTTTGTGTTGATTTTTGCCCTTTGGTCTTGCAAACCGGAATCAACATTTCAAGGGAAACACGATCCGGATGTTATAAAAACGTATAGAAATAATGCAACTCCGGCTTCTATGATGGACTCACTTTCTTCGGTAAATTTTATTACCAAACAAAAGTTAACCGAAGTATATGAACTTTCTTCTTTATTTGCATCAAACGCAAATGATAGTCTGATGCGTGAGATATTATTGCCACAGATACAAAGCTATTTTCTTGAAAATGACTCAATTACTTCTGTGAAGTTAATTCAAGAAATGGATTCAATTCAGGTTAATTTTGTTGAAATTAAGCAAATGGATTTACCAGAGAACGATTCTTTGGACACTGACTCTGTTCGTGTTGTGAATTATGATGTTCGCTATTTTTCAAATAATCGAAAATTAATTGGTACAGAAAAAAAGCTGGCAAAGTATATTTTGAAAAAAGAGCCAAAACAGTTTAAACACGAATTTATTTTTTATTTCATGGGCTTTGAATCCCGTCAGGAAGAAAATGATACAACTTTGTCTGAAGTAACACAGTAATCTAATGGAACATCAGAAGTGAAAACATCTGAAATCAAATCAATTGGTTCAAAAAAGTTTATTCCTATTTTTAGAATATTTGGATTACATTTTTTCAAAAACCTGTCATAAAACCCACCGCCATAACCAATACGATTTCCCTTTTTGTCACAAATTAACATGGGAAGGAGAATCACGTCTATTTTTTTTGAATTAATTTCTTTATAATCAATAGGTTCAGAAACATTAAACGATCCATATGCCCATTGAGATTTTGAATTTATCTCACAAGAAATCATATTTTTATCTAAAATTTTAGGAACAACTACCGTTTTATTTTGTTCAAATAAATAGTTAATGATTTCTGTTGTATTTATTTCATTTTTTTCTTTAATAGAAACAAAACAGTGAAAAACAGAAAATTCCCAAATCGGTAAAATCTTTAAATTCGTTAGAATTTTGGAACTTAAATTAGCTATTTCAGTAGAAGAAAATTTTTCCCTTTCCTGTACATATATTTTTCTGAGTTCGGATTTGGTCATATTTCTTTTACTGAAATAATGTTTACCGGACAGGCTTTTGCGGCACGCTCACAATCCTCAAAAATACTGTGGTCAGGGTCTTTTAGGGTGAAAAAACCTTTTTTTTCAGTTGATTTTAATAGAACAGATTTACCATCTTTTTTTGACATCCTGAATTTTTCAGGAGCCAATTCTGCACAGTAATTACAACCGATACATTTGTCTCTTTGTAGGGTGATGATGACCATTTGTTAATTTACTGTAATAAGGTTAAGTATCAGTAGTAATGTTTAATATCTTATCTAAAGATATTTTCTTCAAAGTTAAAAAAAATTGTAAGAGCCTGTTTAAATTTTAATGAACACCCGTTTAACCTCATAAAATTGTACATTTATGAGGTTAATCATTTCAAAGAAAGAGTGATTATCTTATATTTAATCATTCTTATACCTTAATTTATGTCCATTGATGGAATTTTAAAAACTAGAACCCATAGACCTTGGGAACTCCCAAATAAAAATTGGAAATATTATCAAGAATGGAACAATACTATTTTTCTACACTGGAAAGTTGATGAAAAAGAATTACAAAAACTTGTTCCAAATGATTTAGAAATCAATTTATTTGAAGGTAGTCCTTGGGTTTCGTTGGTTGCTTTTACTATGGAAAGAATACGCCCTAAAAATCTTCCTGCTTTCTCTCCTATTTCTAATTTTCATGAGATTAACATTAGAACTTATGTAAAATATAATGGAAAGCCAGGTGTTTACTTTTTGAGTATTGAGGGTGGAAACAGCATTTCTTGTCAAATAGCTCGTTCTCTTTCTGAACTTCCTTATCGTTATTCAAATATAAATCGGAAAAATGGTTATTATCATTCATCAAATTCCGAATTTTCAGATAAAATTGAAATGAAGTATAAAATTGGAGATAATTTAGTCAAAAAAAATGAGTTAGACATTTGGATAACTGAACGTTATGCTTTATTTCAAGATACTGAAAATTCCGTCAATAGTTTTGAAATTCATCATATAGAATGGCCTATGAACGCCTTGGGAATTACACAACTAAATATTGATTATCCTCGATTTAATCATCTTATAAACCCTTCTCCCAAAAGGATTGCTTATTCCACCGGTGTACAAGTGATTGCTTGGGACAAGGTTCAGCACAGAAAGCAGTTGTAGTTTTTAGAAAGTATGGCAAATGGCTTCCCAAGATTGCTCTCCTTCTGACCAAATTATCTGAAGTGAACTTTGAGTGACACGAATGAGTTGTGTTTCAGTGGCTCCTACATTTAGTATTGTTGTTTCATTGCGGTCAAATTCAATATTAGTTATTTCCGGTATACCATCAGAAAAGACAAAACTGTAAATATTCTCGTCTATTTTCACAACCTCTACATTTCCATTTTCATTACTCATATTTTGAGTTCCATCTGTATAGGAAATCGAACCTCTGAATACATTTTCTACTGAATTAAATTCACTATCATCACTACTCGAACAAGCATTTAGTAGAAAAAGCATTAGAAACCCAATGATTAGAAATTGACTAAAGTGTATTGTTTGTCTATTTATCATAATGAAAAGATGGGTGTTGTTTTTTGATTTCAAATTTAAATATAGTTCATTTTTTCTGAAAAGAAATTTGGCAATATAATTGAGTATTGTGCGTTTGAATTAAAATCTATTTGGTCATGAATCCAACTAAACTTTGGAGCGTTTTATTTATTCTTTTTGCTGTTTTTTCTTTACAGGCACAGGAAATCACAGATTATGATTTACAAAACTTTGCACGTGCATATAAAGATATGGTTGTGCTAAATACGACTGCTCAAAAGGAAATGGCAAAAACAATTTCAGAGGAAGGGTTGGATTTGGAAGTTTATCATGCAATTGATGCAAGTAAAAATTCAGATTACGAACCGGATGTTCCACAAATTAATTTTACCAAATATGATAAGATTCAGCCAAAAATTCAGCAAATTCAAAATAAGTTGGAAACCGATGTTTCCAAAGCATATACAAAACATGACCTGACAAAGCAGTCCTACACAGCCATCGCAGAACGTGTAAAACAAGACTATATGCTCCAAGCCAAGTTAGAGCAAATTATGGCAAAAAT
>JBKEAG010000160.1:0-12673 GCA_047972025.1 Moheibacter sp. | reverse complement strand
TCATAAATATAGATGCCCATTTTGATTTACGTATTCCGGTAGAAGGAAGTACTTCGGGAACACCTTTTTTTGAAATGGCAAATTATTGCCAACAGAACAATCGTGAATTTCATTATTGCTGCATCGGAATCCAACCCAATGGTAATACCCAAGCTCTTTTTCGGCGGTCAGAAGAATTAAATGTAAAAACTTTTCTAGCAGATGAAGTTCACGTTGATTTAAACCTGCTTTTACAACACATAGTAGATTATATCACTCATTTTTCTACCCTATACGTAAGTTTGGATTTGGACGTTTTGGATGGTTCCTTTGCTCCTGGAGTCAGTGCACCTTCTGTAAATGGTTTGACTCCTTTTCAAGTTAAAAATATCTTACAAACTTTGTTTAAATCAAAAAAAGTGAAGTTATTTGATGTTGTAGAGTTCAATCCGGATTTTGATCAAGATAATCGCACAGCTAAATTGGCTGCAAATATCATTCAAGAAATTACATATAACTAATGCATAAAAAATTATATCCATTTAAATTCCAACCGATTACTCAATACCGAATTTGGGGTGGAAATAAATTAAATCAAGCTGTATCAAAAGAATTGCAACTTGACAAATTAGGAGAAATATGGAGCATTTCAGGAGTGAATGAGAATGTTAGTATCGTTGAAAATGGTTTTTTAGAAGGGAAGAATTTAAATGAGTTAATAGAGCAGTTTCAAGAACGACTTTTGGGAAAAAAGGTTTGGGAGAAGTTTGGAACAAGTTTTCCACTTTTAATTAAATTTATAGACGCAAAACAACCGTTGTCTGTTCAGGTTCACCCAAATGACACATTGGCGAGAGAGCGGCATAATTCATTTGGGAAATCGGAAATGTGGTACATTATGGATGCTGAAAATTCTGCAGAATTAATCATTGGTTTCAAGGATGAGATTATAAAAGATGATTATCTGAAAAATTTACACTCTGAAACTTTGGAAAATGTATTGGAAAAAATTCCTGTAAAAAAAGGTGATACATTTTATCTTCCAGCAGGTCGTGTACATGCTATTGGTGCAGGGATTGTTCTAGTAGAAATTCAACAAACATCTGATATTACTTATCGAATTTATGACTATAATCGCATAGATAAAGATGGGTATAAACGGGAATTACATACTGATTTGGCTTTGGATGTCATTGATTTTACACCTATTGAAAATCCAAAATCTTTGTACAAAAAGCCTAAAAATCAATTTGAGGAATTGACTGATACACCTTACTTCCTGACTAATATTTTTGAGGGGACTAAGCCTACCTCAGTTGAAACGAATAATGAGCTGAAAATTTATATCTGTACAGAGGGAAGTATGAAATTTATTACAGAAAGCAGTGAAATAGAGTTGCAGAAGTACCAAAGTTTATTGATACCGGCTGAAATAGATTCGTATCAGATAATCCCTGATGAAAGTTCAACTTTGATAGAGGTTCGGATTCTTTAGAAAAGTACTACATTGTTAAGACCAAAAATTACCGTTTTGTTATATCATAGTCAAAAGGAAATGTGTTCCAAGCAGAATTAGGGTCTTTTAAAATATCGTTAGCTATTTCCTTTCTTTCGTTATAAGCTGCCTCATCCATAGTCCAAAAAAAGTATCCGACAAGATAGTTACCTGCCATCTCTTCGTATGAACTGAAATTATTCTGGACTTTTTTGGATATACTCAAACAATAGTCATAAGCCTCATTATCGGTAAGATAATCAGCCTGATATCCCCAACCTACTAAGCCTATGGCACGAACCAAGTCCCAAGCAATAATACCCTTATCTTGTAATTGTTCTTTTTTACTCCAAACCAAATTATCAATGGCATTATACTCTTTATTTTTGTTTAAATATACTTTTAAATCCTCTTCTGTAAAGTTAAAAAAGTCTTTGTAATCATTCAAAAATGCTTGGTTGTGCATTTGTCCATTTTGTAGGGCTTCGATGGATGATTTAAGATCTATACCCGACTTAATATCCCACCATTTAACGAGAGCTTTCCTGTATTCACTTTTGTACAGAGCATTTTTTTCTTCGCCCGAAAATATAAAATTGCTTACACTGTTCTCGTAATTTAAGATGGCATTTAATGCCCAAGCATATACCATTTGATGTTCTTTTGTTACTTCTAAAAGCTCTTCTTTATTGGGTTTGTCGGATTGACAACTTAAGAACAATAGGCTTATAAAGATTAGTGAAAAGATTTTTTTCATGAGTTAATGCTTTTGTGGAAACTGTGTAATTTTCTATTGTATAAATTATTATATTTCTTTAGATGTGGACATGCCCACAAAAATAGTGGACACTTAATTAAGAGTGTTACACAACACTAATTTTAGTATACAAATATAATTCAAATTCATTAAATAGATTTATAGTTTAAAAAAGAATGCTCAGCTCCCCCTCATTACAAAATCTCGAATCATAGTTATTGATATTCAATATTTAGTAATTGTTAATCAGTTGATTATGGATTTGAAATGCTCCATTTCAGATTATCATTTTCTAAGGAAATAATTATTTCACTTCCTTCATTTACTTCGTTTGAAATGATTCTTTTAGCTAATGGTCGCCTAAGCTCAGAACGGATTATTCCTTTCAAAGGTCGTGCACCGTAAGTTGCATTAAATCCATTTTCTACTAAAAAAGACTTAGCTTCATCGGTAATTGAAATTGAGATTTCAAGCTGTTTCAATAAATCAAATAATTCTTTTTTCAAGTGAATATCGAAAATTCCCATCGCATTTTCTTTGGTAATTGGACCAAACGGAATAATCTCTGTTAAACGCCCTAGAAATTCGGGTCGGAAATGGCGAGCCATAATTTCCATTAATTGGTTTGAGCTTGGATGCCCTCCTCCAGAGTTAATTGAATCGACAATAAATTGGGATCCAATATTGGACGTAAATAGTATAAGTGCGTTTGAAAAGTCACCTTCTTTCCCTAATCGATCATGTAGCTTTCCTTCATCCATTATTTGAAGGAATACATCAAATACGGATGGATGTGCCTTTTCAATTTCATCAAATAAAACAATCGAATAGGGTTTTTGCCGAATTTTATTGACCAATAACCCTCCCTCTTCATAACCAACATAACCTGGAGGAGCTCCATATAAAAGAGCAGCAGAATGCTCCTCTTTAAATTCCGACATATCGAACCGAATAATGGCACTTTCATCTTGAAATAAGAAATCAGCAAGCGATTTTGCTAATTCTGTTTTTCCGGTACCGGTTGGACCTAAAAAGAAAAATGAACCCATTGGTTGTCCAGCTTTACTCAATCCGGATCGAGATTCCAACACGGCATCAGAAACAATTTGTATAGCAATGTTCTGTCCCACAACACGCTTTTTGAGAATTTCTTCCATATTTTGTAAACGGTCTTTTTCCTCTGATTGTAATTTTCCTAAAGGTATTCCGGTTTTCTGGGCTACAACGGCTCCTAAATCTAGTGGTTCAATGTGTTCTTTTTTATCTTGCGCTATATCTGAAAGTTTATCCAAAAGGTTTTCTGCTTTTTTTAATGCTTCCGATGCATCTTCAATTTGTATTTCATCTTCTTGTGGTTGTTTTTCCTGCGTCAGTAAATAATGAGCTTTCCGTTTTATATCGTCTAAGAACCAGTTTAACTCTTTTAGCTGAGCAGATTCAGATTTTTCTTTTATTTCGTCCAATTTTTCAAACAACAGCCCTCGTTCTTTTAAGAAAGACTCACCGGCCGTTTTAATGACTGACATTGTCCGATCTAAAAGATTCAAGGCGGATTCGGGTAGACTTTTTTCTTTTAAGTATCTTTTTGATAGGCGAATTGCTTCCAAAATTGTTTCATCATTAGCTTTTATACTATGATGTTCGCCATACGATTTTAAAGAAGATTTGATAATACGGTAAGCATTTTCATCATTTGGTTCTTCTACTTTAAGCACTTCAAATAAGCCAACTAGTCCTTCATCTTTTTCAATTTTTTTGGTGTATTCGTCTACAGTAGTTGTAGCAATAAGCGTTAACCCTTTTGATAGTTCACTTTTTAGAATACTTGACAATCCTGCATTGTCACTATTTTTATCCAATAGCACATGAATTCCATCGATAACCAAAATAACTTTGGGATAGGTTTTTAGTTCTTGAATTACTTTTTTTAACCGATCTTCTATTTCTCCTTTGTATGAAGCACCGGCAATGAGTGTTCCCAAATTTAATTCGAAAACCTCCGTATTGGCTAATTTTTTGGGAATGAGATTTTTTGTAATCAGGTTGACAAACCCATTAATTAGGGCTGATTTTCCGACACCTGGATAACCTTGAAGTAATACATTTGGCTTTGAAAATCGACTTAGGATTTCTATGATTTCTTTTAGTTCCTGATCTCTTGCTACGATTTCAATATTTTCCTTTTTCTTTTTATTCTTTGCTGTTTTATTGGAGCAATATTTATGAATATATTTTGTAGCTGAACGCTCTGAAGGTAAATTCAATAATTCCTTGTTTACGTTTTCGTCATCTTGCTCATTCAATAATTCGGAACGAGTTATCGGAAAACTTTTCATTTGATCAAAATTAAAACCAACTCCCGGTGTTGAAATAGCTACAGCTGTACAAAATAAATCGACCTCTTCTCTTCCCAAAATATCACGAATGGAATCAGCCTCAATGATTACATCGTCAATACTTTCGTGAGCTCCGGGATCTACATACCGAACCGACTTTGGGATTTCTTCTATTCGAACCTCCGCCCATTCTTCTAAAAAGAAGACATCATTTCCCATTGATTCTAGCTCCTTTAGTAAAGAAAAATCCCGATGTAGAATTGCTTTTAATAAGTGTGCAGCGGTATATTCCGTTTGCTTTGCCTCACTCGCCAATTTCTTAGCGATATCAAGTGCCGATTTTAGTTCTTCGTGAAAAATTATTTCTTGTGATTGCATAGTTTTTGATTTAAAATTCTGCCTCTTTAGGCCAAATTAGCTTATCTACTTTTATCCAATTATTTTGTTCTTTTTTATACCAAATGGTTATGTTAAGGCTATCGTTTAGTTGCCAAGTCACCTCTTTAAGAGGAATTGGTTTATCCCAATCTTCCTCTGGGAAAACATTTTGCAAACCCACCCTAAACTCAGGGAAACCATCATTAAGAGGATATTCCCACTCTGTTAAGTGTTGGTATTTTTCTTGTATTTGCTCCAATGACCAATTTTCGGTTTCCCCAACATTCAAATATTTTAGTCTTTCAAAGACTTGACTTTCATTTTTAGGTGCCTTATCGTTTTGTTTTTGCTTACAAGAATATGCAATAACAAATAAAGACACAACAAATACATAAATGATGTTTTTCATCAGCTATAAATAAAATTTTGTATTTGGGATCATTAAGTTAAGTTGTGTTATAATATATTCTAAATGTCTATTCCTTAGTTGGTCTCCCACATTCATAATACTTGAGTAATCTAACTTGAACCCGCCATTTATTTGATTATCTGGATTATATTCATCTCCTCTCCCTACCTTACTTGAGTTTCCTATTGCGTGGCCAAACTCGTGAGTTATAGGGTGGTGAAAATAGTTTCTGCTTCCAACGGTTTTTTTTCTAGTCCATTTCGTATCTTCCGTATCTAAATTAATAATTCTGGAATTCCAAAGTGTATAGCTCGTCGGGCTTTTCATCCCAGATGGGATTTTTGTAACATTTACATTCCAATGAGGATCTGTAATGACCCATTTAATATCAAAATTGACTAAAAAAGTACTCGTGGAATATTTTTTTGCAAAATCCGAACTTCCTTTTGTATATAGTTTATAATGACTACCCCACTTTTTCCAAATTAGGGAATCCGCCATTTCATGGAATTTTTTTTTCTCAACATAAGTCCAAGCAGGATCGCCAATTGCTGTTTTCCAATTGTATTTCCATTTGAGTTGAATAAGAATGGTTTTAGTTTTCTCGTCTAAATAAATGTCCATTCTATCTGTCTTTTTAGAATAAGCCATACTAATAGTTTTTTATTCCTTAGTCCAAATTATAAATTTCTTGACCTTATAGGAAATGGACAACCCATCGATACATTTTAAGTTATCTTTGGTTAGTCGGAGGGATTCAATTTTAATTTCTTTCCCTGTTATATCTTTACAAAATTCAGAGAAGGAAATGGTTTTATTTTCGTTTACAATTACGGGGATTTCATAGTTGTTGCATAAATATTCTGAAAAATCTTCTTTTTCTTTGGACTGATTTGCTACTTGATAAATCATTAATTCAAATTGATCTTTTGAAATATCGGGTGCAATTTTCAATGCACTTTTTCCATCAGGCCTTACTGGAATAGGGTCTATTACCGGCGGTAATTTATCAGAGTCAGGACTCCCCATTGGCTTATCAAAATCTTCGACAGGTTTTTCATAAATATAGCCTGTAAGTGTGTCTTCTTCTTTTTGAAATTCTGGTCTAGGTTTTACATAAATAGTTTTGATTACTTTATAATCAACATCCCCATTCACAATTAAAGAAACAGTTCGAACTCCTGGTGTTTTATAAATATAAACAGGAGATTCTTCTGTATTGTCAATTTGCCCAGTTTCACCAAAACTCCACTCCCAAGAATATGTTTGATCAGTGTAATACTTGTATCGAAAATATACGGGTTGATCTACTTCGACAATTTTAGGGGCAATGATTTGGGGTAATTTTGCTCGGTCAATTAAACCTCCTAAATCTTTGATTTCTATCTTTTTTTCTTTGATGCAAAATCCATTGATTACCAATTTTACATTGTATATACCAGGTTCATCATACTTATGAAGGACACTCTTCCTTGGTTCTTTGGGACTTTCATCTCCAAAATCCCAAACCCATTGTTGAGCATTGGGTGTATTGTTTTCAAATTCAATAATTTCTCCAACAGCATAATTTTCGGCAATTATATTAAAATCGGCTTCGTCACAATTGAGATGTTTCCTCAGTTTAATAAAATAAAATGTTAACCCTAAAATAATTAAAACGAAAAATACAATAAGTATTCGGTAATCTATGTTAGAGAATATTCTATGAAATTGATTAGGTTTTTTTTTCATTGTCAAAAATCATTTAATCGGTGACCCAAATTAGATATTTTTTCACCTTAAAATTAATGTTAATACTAACAATACAGTTTCTGTTATTGGGATCTTTTTCTAGGCGTAATGACTCTACTTTCATCTCCTTATCTTTTATGTCTTTACAGAAATCGATAAAGGTCATTAGTTTTTCGCCATTTTTTAAAACGGGAACGGTATAATCATCACATAAGTATTGTGCAAAATCTTCTTTGGTCATTTCCTGTTTGGCGACTTTTAATAATAATAGTTCAAACTGTTCTTCTGAAATTGCGGGGGCATCTTCTGGCTTGGGTTCTTCTTGAACTTCTGGTATTAAAACTTCCGTTGGAGCAATTGGGAGGCTCTCCACATACTCATCAAGCGGGTCTTTCTGTATTGGTCCGGGAGGGAGTTCGGCTTTTTTAATTTGTCTTTTATACTTACCATAAGTTGACCGAATAGCTTCACGTGGTTTTACGAAAATATTTTTGAACCCAATATTATTGTAGTCTCCATTTACAATAACTGTAACCCTTTTTTCTCCAGGCGTTTGATAGATATAGGTAGGTGTGTTCTCCGTATTATCTAAGTTGGCAGTTTCACCAAAGCTCCACTCAGCAGAAAATACTTCTTCTCCATCGTACGCATACACATCAAATTTTACAGGGTCTCCAACTCTTACGACACCCGGAGCTATCACTGCTGGTAGCTGACGAGTTGCATAAAGTTCATCAACACGTTTGATTTTGACTTCTTTTTCTAATTGACAACTTCCATTTATAGTTAGTTTAACAATATAATTTCCTGCTTCTTTGTACTTGTGTGTTACACTTTTTTCGAATGCTTTTTCAGTCCCATCTCCAAAGTCCCACTCCCAGCTTTTTGCATTTGGTGTTTCATTGTAAAAATCAATGTTTTCATTTAAAAGAAAATTTTCTGATAAAACAAAAAACTCAGTGTTTTCACAATCTACATGATTCCGTAGTCTGAAAATTAAAAAAATAATGCCAATTAATCCAATGAAAAAAAACACTAACAATATTCGAATGTCAAATCCAGAAAAGAAATTTTTTACTTTTGATACAATATCGGGCATAGAGACAGTTTAAGTTGTGGCTAAAATAATTATTTTTCAGGAAATAAATCAATTCAAAATTATATATTTGTGAGTATCACTAGCCAACTAATATGAAAACCTTACGAAATATAGGGATTTACTACACCACAATTGGTGTTCTATGCGGTATAAGTTGGTGGTTCTTTCAGTTTTACCGAATTGTTTTTGTTGGTCTTGCCATACTGCTTTTGTATCTTGTTCTAAGGTATTTGTTTCAAATAAAAGAATTGCCCTTTAACCTTACTCAAAAACAACCTTCACTTTTGAATTTATGTTTGTATGCGCTTCCTTTTTTATTTATGCTTGGCGTGTTTTTGTATTTGAATCCATCCTACAAACAAAAAATAGTCGTTCCAAAAGACTACGAAGGATTGGTGGTTATATTTTACGACCAACCCAATGGACAGGAAAAAAAGTGGATGGACGGTTTTTTAGGAATTGGACAATCTTGGCTTATAGAGGTTGACAGCACAGGCGTTGCCAAAACAAAACACAAATACCCAAAAAGAGAAATTCCTTTTTTACACGCTTCGGATAATCCTGATTACTTTGAGAATGTAAAGGTTTATTTCAAAAATGATTTGAAAGAATCTTTGCCTAAACGTGAAAAACTAAACGAAAACATAGAAAGCCAACAACATCTTAAATTAAAGCAAAATCAAATACCAACTGCGTTTTACATTCCTGCATCTCAAAATGTTGATGAAACATTTTTTGTAGTTACCAATATTAATGATTTTGACAAATATTTTAACACAGACGAGGACTTTCCGCTGTTACGTCAAGCGAAAAGCCTAAAATTAGATTATCAAAACAAACTTGATAGCTTAAGAAACAACACCTATTATGATACCAATTAATATTAAGTTCCAAGCCTATATTCCTAAGTCATTAGGCAAACCTCTCATTAGCTATTTCGAAAATGATAGGAGGTTTAACCCTAATACACTTTCTAATTATAGCGAGTTTAGACGTAATTTATATGCTCAGGGTGGTAATAAAAACTGGCTTCCCGAACCAGGCAATACAATTTCCAGTTGCTATTATTCGACTGATGACACAGACTTTCATGACCACCACTCTACACATACCATAAGATTGGGGTTTGAAGCTAATTTTAAACCTGAAAAAATAGGAAACTACTCTACTTTTGATAAGTATTCCATATTTGGACATTCAACTCATATTGATGGCTCTAAATCAAAAAGCGGACATCAGCACTCTGATAACTCTCATCGGGTTGAAGCCTATTTCAAAAAAGAACAATTTTACGATGATAAGCCTTCCGGATATGACACCTACACTGGAATTTGTAAACCCCAATTCACAAAAAGGTCTGAAGAAAAGTCATTAAAAATTTCCATCAGAAATGGCATAAGCGGTACTTACTTCACTTTTCCCAACAGCCGACCTCAAAATGAAACGACCATTGTAGACGTGTCTGCATCGGCAGGTTACCCGTTTACTCCGGAAAGCATTACGCCAAATGTAGATTTTGAGCTAAAAATTGAACTTTATCTTGACCAAAGTTTGAAAAAAGTCCAAATCTCCGTTAGTGGTTGGCATAACGATTTCCCTGCGTACGAATTAATTGTAGATGGTATGGTTGTGTACAATTACGATCCATCTAAAAAAGGGTATACAGGTCCTACTCCTTATAATTTAGGTATTGTAACCACTAATTTTAGTAAGGTTTCTTGGAGGCAACTAACGGATTTCGAAATGCATAGAATTAATTTCTTACATAAAAAATCAAAAAGTATATATGGCTGGTAAAAATATAGTATATTGCCTAACCTTAAACTTAGAAAAGTTGAAAAAAATATTCCTATCTTTTATTATTACTGTGTTTGTTACAGGTTGTAGTTCTTCTAAGTATATGGAGGAAATTCCCTTAAAAATAACATTTGATGAAACACAAATAAGAGAATATCTTCATATAAATAACGAAATAGAAGAAACCGACAAAAGCGATTATGAAGAAAACTTGACCGATGACCAATTAAGAGTAAAAGAAAAATACTCCATTATACTAAGAGTACTCCCTGAAGAAATTAAAAATTATGATTTTTATCTGTACATAGACAAATGGATAGGTACAGGATATGCTTCCAAAGGATTTACTAAAGACAGTTTAAACATTGCTCCATTTACACAAGTATTGTATGATAAGGCTTATGGAAAAAGTATACCCAATACTGCTTCGGAGATTTTCAAGTCTGATGAGTTGGAAAAATTTACGGGTAGAGATTTTTTACAAGAAGGCGATATTATTTTCTTTCGCTACCATAAAGACAATCCGATTTCTGATTTAGCAATTTATTTAAGAAACGATAAAATATTAGCAAGTACTAAAACATCTGGATTGGCCATTTTTAGTTTCAATGACCCCTACTTTCAAACAAGATATGTGGCTTCGGCAAGAATAAAGCCTGAAAAAGAGAATTGATTTATGGATAGAATTGAAAGAGTACAAAATAAATTAAATACTATACCTTACGATTTGAAGGCCGAAGTTATTTTGTCTTCTATTGTCGATTTATTGAAGAAAAATAATTACGACTTTTTAGTAAACCATAAAAGTCAGTTTAAACGGTCTTACAGTAAAGATGTTTTAGGAGTAGAAATAGTAGATTATGAGTATGATTCGACCCAAATACTTAGTGTAGACCTTTCACGAGACGGTATATACGATACCCTTCCGGAGGGTGTTTTCCATTATCCAAAACATACAAAAACCAATCAGTCGGTAGACGACATGACGAGTGAATACCGTGAACAAAAAGAAGAAGAGGTTTTCGCCAGAAAGTTCTTTACCCCATTTGAAAATGAATTTTTCTTAGTAGGTTTAAAAAAGGAACAAGAAGAATGTGATATTTTACTTGAATTAAACGGAAGTAAACCACTTGATTTTTATTATCGATTTTGGGATCTTGAAAAAGATTTACCCAAAAGTTTAACAGCTAAGCTAATACGAATCCTTCCGTATGCTTATAGAATTGTTGGGAATTTAGATCTAACGGCGAAATGCTTAAGATATATTATCGATGAAAATGTGGAAATTGTTGAACTAGGGTATAAAGAAACGACGGATAGTGAACAAAGTATTAATTTAGGAGATTGTAGACTTGGTTTAGATATGATTTCAGGTAGTACCTATACGGATTATTCCCTTTACTTGGAATTTAAAATTGGACCACTCGAAAATTCTTACTTTATGGAATACATCCACAACGGAGGATATGAAAGGTTGATTCATAAATTTTATGAATACTTTTTACCAATGGAAATAGATGTTAAAACAACCATCTTATTACCCCAACAAATAGAGACTTTTAGTTTTGAAGACGAAAAACAACCAATATTAGGAATTACAACTAGAATTTAACTATGAGACCAACGTTTAGACCCCCAAGTTTAAAAGATTTATTAGACCCTACGATTTTAATTATCATAGCAATTTTATTAATTGTCGGAATAATCCTTTCACTATTTTTCACAGATAAGGTGACAAATTTTAAGACCAAATATAGACGAAGATATTGGGCGTATTTAATCACATCATTATTAGTTTTTGCTTTGATTGCATTTTTAGGGCAATCTAAGACAATTAATTCTTTATTTGGTGAGTTTGTCTTTTACCAGATAGCCATATTTATTATGGGAGTTATCCATGCTGTGATTTACCGTAGCTATTTTGATAAGTTTGAATTGGAAAACATTTGGTTAGAAGCAGTTTTTAATCTGTTGATTGCCATTTTCTGTACTATTCCATTCTTGATTGTTTATACGTATCTCAGTGGGACTGTTTATGCGCCTGTTATTGCAACGGGTATGTTGGTCTTTTTGATTCCAACATGGATATACGCAACCTATTTGCGTTCAATCTCAATTCCAGCTAAAGTTTTTCATACATGGCAGTTTCCGAGTCAAGGATCTTTTCATGAACCGAAAGATGATGAGTTTAGAGATGTAGTAGTCATTACATTTGTATTTTACAAAACCCCAAATTCAACCCAAAGGACAGAATTTAGAGCAAAAGCACCTATCCGAATGGATTTCGGTCGGTTATTTTACCATTTTGCCAATGATTACAATACACGAAATCCTGATAGTCCTCTACAATTTTTAGATGAAAATGGTCAATTACAGCATTGGGTTTTTTATCTGAAACCTAAGTGGTATGGTGTTTCCAAGTACATCGACCCAAAATATACAATTTACATGAATGGTATAGAAGAGGATAGTGTTGTCATTTGCCAAAGAACACAGCCTCAAAAAACTGGTGATTGGAAAGATGATACACAAAAAAATGACGACAACAATCAAAAAGAAGAACAACCACAAGAGGCACAAGGTTAAAAATATTTTCATCCTCCAATCCACTCTCTGAAAGAGTTTAATAGTTTTGAAATAAATCCTCCATAAAAAATCATTTCAAAAAATTTGGTCAAATTAAAAAAGAGGG
>JBKEAG010000008.1:0-1760 GCA_047972025.1 Moheibacter sp. | reverse complement strand
CTTCTTGATTATTTGAATTGAACGTTTTTTTAATTTGTTCGGCATTAATTGCATAAGAAAAAATATAGTATCCCATAATTTTTGTTTTTTAATGTTTTTTTGGTCAAAGTGACGCACAACGGTCCGCGTGTATGTGTCAGGAGCGGATTTAGAAGCCAAAACTTTCAACTTTGCACAGACGTAAGCAAAACCATTTTTTATTTGCTAATTTACACTTTTTCAGCGAATAAAAAAATGGTTTTTGCGACATAGAAAACCGAAACTTCGATTTAGTATTTAATCCGCTCTTGCACATACACGATGTTGGTGGCAGTTATTTTTTGTAATTAAATATTGAGTTTATGTTCACTACTGTGTTATTTCCGATTAAAAGATTGTTGATAATTTCATTATATGTTTTTTCATTGCTGGTTGCCTTTTTTAGTGTGTTTTTAAAAAAGTCAAAGTCTGAAATTGGTTTATTTTCATTTAAAAGAAGTTGTATCCATTTTTGCATTTTTTTCTCTCCAATTTCCTTTTCAATACTCATTAAAATCAAAGTTTGATAGTCGTAAGCATAAGTTTCCCTATCATTAGTGTCGGATTCTTCTTGAAATTCCCCAATTGGTTTAAATTTAAAATTCTCCTTATTTACATATTTAAGCATTTCATTAGTTAAATTTTGGACGTTTTTTTCTTGTCCTATTGAATTTAAGTACTTTAGAGATAGAAACTCGGCAAAGCCTTCATTTAATATATTTTCAGTTTTATGATTGAAATTTTTTAAATTTCCAAAATAGTAATGACTTAATTCGTGGGAAATTGTATGTAAAAGGGTTTTGTACAAATTCTCAAAACCTTTTTTTAAATCGTGAGGAGGAAATCCAACATTAGTAATTGTAGGATAACTTACAAAAGCAAATCCCGATTTTTTTGCAACCCGATTAGATTCAATCCATACTAATTTCTCTTCGTTAGGGATTTTTGTGTAGTTGTTTAGAAAATCTATTACACTTTTATTTGTTGTTTCAAATTTTTCCAATTCTTCATTTGTAAAATTGGTATTTAATAAGATAAGTGAATTTGTTTTTTGAATTTTATAATTTCCAACAAATAACAAAGGTTCTCTTGCTATGTTACTTTTAAAATTTGCGGATTTCCCTTCCACAGGAAACGAACCATTAATATATAAATCATTACAGTCTTCACATTCGATATTGATATTATATCTAACATTTTCAAGTTGATAATCTTTTTCTATATCATATAAGGTTGGATACCAAGCGGATTGATAGCCGTCTGCTCTCATTGTGTTTTCGCTAAAAGCAATATTTCCTCTCCAATCTCCTTTTTGGAAATTATTTGAAATAGTATCTTTAATTACTGGAAATTTACCAACATATCGAATTCTTAGTTTTTTAGGTAGAAATTTTTCTCCTTGTTTATTTGCAGGAAAATAATATGAATTGGTTTCGTCTGTTTGCAGCGAGTCTGTTAAATCTCTTTCAAATCCCAAAATAAAATCATTAGGCTCTAAACTTTGAAAATTCAATATGTTAAGTCCGCTATTTAGTCTAATTGAATAGTTAGAAATATGTGGATAATCACTCAATATTAAATCACAATCGATAGTTCCATTTTTTACCGAAAATTTTGCAGTTCCTGAAATTAATGGTGTTAATTCTTCTTGTCCAAACACATTTGCTGTACTGATAATAAAGGTTGATATTATCAGAATTATTTTTATTTGCTTCATTTTGGTCATAATTTCTGCCAACGGT
>JBKEAG010000211.1:0-1939 GCA_047972025.1 Moheibacter sp. | reverse complement strand
TAAATGTAACGCTTGGTAAAACAGGAAATTATATCTTCAACTATGTCTATAATTACACAGACCACCTCGGAAATGTACGGCTAAGCTATACCAAAGACCCAACAAATAATGAGTTAAAAATACTGGAAGAGAATCACTACTACCCTTTCGGTATGAAACATCAAGTATATTCAGCCGCCTCTATCATGAAATACAAACTGGATAATACCAATCCTTTAGATGATATAGCCAAACCCGGCTATACGACCTCTACAGATTACAACTATAAGTACAACGGGTTTGAGTACCAAGATGAGTTGGGGCTTGGGTTGTACGACTATGGGGCGAGAATGTATGACCCCGCATTAGGCAGGTGGCACGTCATAGACCCTCTTGCAGAGGTTTCCAGACGTCATAGCCCATATAATTATGCATTTAATAATCCTCTGCGTTATATAGATCCTGATGGAATGATGCCTGAGGACGTAATAATAACAGGGGCATTAAAACAGGAAGCATTTGACCAGCTACAATCATCTGTAGGAGGACAACTTAACTTAACTATGGATGAAAATGGAATGGTTTGTTATGAGAGAACTGATATGAATGGTCCTCTAACTCAAGGTGCTCAAGATTTAATGAATGCTATTGACGATACAACTATTACTTCAACTGTGGATGCCAGTGACAATGATTTTGTTTCCACTGGACAAGGACCTTTGTTAGGTAATTTTATGGGAAATGAATTTACTGGAGAAGGACCTATTTTTACAGTTGATGCAAAACAAGAAGTAAATCCTATCGCATTGAAAAATTTTGACGAGGCCGCAGGTGCTACAGTAGGAACAAATATGCTTCATGAAACAACAGAAGCGTATAGAGGAGGATTAATTTCTAAGCAAACAGGAGTTGAAGCAAAGGTTAATTCAAGTATATATGAGAAGGCACATTCGCAATCAACTCCTCAGGCAGGACACCCAACACCTCCAACAGAACATTTTTTTGACGCAAAAGGAACAGAAATATATAGAGGACGTGATGGGAGGGTTATCGGTACTCCTGTAAAACTTGAGTACAGATTCAATGGAACAACATTTCACACTGTACCTAAATCAAAATAAACACTATGAGAGCGCATTCGAACATCATAATAGCTTTATCTATTTTATTTATTAGTTGTAGTGAAAAACTAAGTCAACCTATTTTAGAAAAAGATAAAAATGCTTTGTTTAAAGTAAATAAGTTAGATTCAATAAATAATTACTACGTTATATATTCTATAAAAGACGCTAAAAAATACAAGATAGTATCAAAAAAAGAAACAGGAGAATTTGTTAAATGTAAGAATCTATTGAAAGAAAATAGTTATTACAATTTTGAATTAGAAAATCTTATCCCTGAAGTGCAAAGCCCTAATCCTCTTGAAAATAAGCCTACTTTCCCAGTGTTAAGTTGTTACTTATTTGATGATGACACTAAGATTTGTGAAGAGAAGGAAATGGAGATTTTATATAAAGCAAAAAACTTGACCGGCTTATGTTTAGATGAGTAAATTTAATCCGATATAGTATGAGGATTCAAAAAGTATGGAAAGGTCAAGTGCAAATTATAGTGATTTCGGAGTTCAAAATGCGTATATAGGAGTAGGTTCGCCCGGATTAGGAGTTAGCCAAACAATATCCAATTCTTTTATTTGGTAATCTAAAGTTTTTTCATGAAAAATTTAATTTTAATATTTTTATATAGTCTATCTTTACATTCGTGTAATTGTGAAGTTAATTATGAATCTCTTAAGCGGGGATCGTGTAATTTAATTGCACTTGAAGTAGATAAAAAAAATCCTTATTTGAAAATTGAAGGTATTGATTTGGAAACCAAAAGAGTAACGTGTTTTAATCCAGACTCAAGAAGTTGGCACCCTCTTACAGATTATATTTCAATTGGAGATACCGTCGTTAAA
>JBKEAG010000102.1:0-9221 GCA_047972025.1 Moheibacter sp. | reverse complement strand
CCGGATGAAACATTTGAAATTTGGGATAGAAAACAAGTTTTAAATGATTTGGTTTATGTAATTCGTGAATTTCAACCAGATATTATCATTAACCGTTTTGATCATCGTTCACCCGGAACTACACATGGTCACCATACAGCATCGGCTATGTTAAGTGTAGAAGCATTTGATTTAGCAAGTGATGCCAACCGATTTTCCCAACAATTGGAATATGTTACCACATGGCAACCCAAACGATTATTGTTTAACCAATCATGGTTTTTTTATGGTAGCCGAGAGAAATTTGAGAAAGCAGATAAAAGTCAATTATTTCAGATGGATATTGGTTCGTATCTTCCAACAAAAGGTTTGAGTAATAGTGAAATAGCAGCCAAAAGTAGAAGTCAACATAGTTCGCAAGGATTTGGAGCAACAGCCGTGAGAGGAAGTGCCATGGAGTATTTAGAGCCGATAAAAGGAGGTATGCCTCAGAAAGATATATTTGAAGGAATAGACACCAGTTGGAATCGTGTGAAAGGAGGAAATCGCATAGGAGAACTATTAAGTAGGGTAGAAAGAAATTTTGACTTTAAAAATCCTTCAGCCTCAGTTTCCGATTTGATAGAGGCCTATAAACTTATACAAAATATTGAAGATTTGCATTGGAAAAAAATTAAATCCAAAGAAATTAAAAATATTATTTATGCCTGTACAGGACTTTTTTTAGAGGCGGTTGCATCAGAACAGTACACAACACCTGATGATAATTTCTCACTCTCTATAGAAGTCATTAATCGTAGTTTACTTAACGTAAAACTAGGAAATGTTAGTGTTTTAGAAAATACATTAAATCCCAATCAAGAATTAAAAAATAATCAAAAGTATAATTATAAAATAGAAGGAAAAACTCAGAAAAACATATCTTATACTACACCTTACTGGTTGGAAGAAAAAGGAACAGTAGGCATGTACAAAATAGGAAATGAAAGATATGTGGGAATGCCCGAAACACCTAAATTGCTGAAAGCCTCCTTTACGGTTTCTATAAAAGGCTATCCATTTACTTTTGAAAGAGATGTAGTGTACAAATACAATGATAAAGCCAAAGGAGAAACCTATAAACCTTTTGAAATTTTACCAAAAATTTCAGTAAATATAGAGGACAAAGTAATGGTTTTTGAAAATGAAAATCCAAAAAAAGTATTGGTAAAAGTAAAAGCGTATCGTGATAATATTGAAGGAATTGTACAGCTGAAAGCACCAAATAATTGGGGGATTTTCCCCGAAAAACAATTACTTCGTTTTACTAGAAAAGGTGAAGAGAAAAATGTTTGGTTTGACATAACTCCTCCAACTTCCCACCAAGAAGGAATGTTAGAAGTTCAGTTTACTGATGAAGAAAAGCTGTTTGATAAACAATTAGTTGAAATTAATTACAGTCATATCCCCGAACAAAAAGTTTTGATAGAGGCTTCCGCAAAAATTGCCAAACTAGATATTCAGAAAAAAGGAGAAAAAGTAGGTTACATCATGGGTGCCGGAGATACTGTCCCTGAAAGTTTACGTCAAATTGGCTATGATGTTCAAATTATTTCAGCAGAAAATATAACTACAGAAAATTTGAAAAATTATGATGCAGTCGTTTTGGGAATCCGAGCATTTAACGTTGTAGAAGAATTAAAATACAAAAATAAAGTCTTATTTGATTATGTGAAAAAAGGGGGGAATTTAATTGTACAATACAATACTTCAAGAGAATTACTGACAGACAAATTAGCACCTTTACAGCTTACACTTTCACGCAGTAGAGTAACAGATGAGATGTCAGAAGTCAAATTCCTAGCACCAAATCATCCAGTTTTAAATTATCCTAATAAAATTACCAAACAAGATTTTGACGGCTGGGTACAAGAGCGTGGATTATATTTTCCTGAAGAATGGGACACCACATTTGTACCCATTTTTTCTATGAAAGACAAAGGGGAGTCAGCCTTAGAGGGAAGCCTACTTGTTGCACAGTATGGAGAAGGTTACTACGTTTACACCGGGCTGAGCTTCTTTAGAGAGTTGCCGGCAGGTGTATCAGGAGCATACCGATTGTTTGCAAATTTATTATCATTAGGAAAATAAATTACTTATGAAAAATTCTTCCAAAAAATATTTGTGGAAAAAGTTTTATACATGGATTTTAATTGCGAATACGGCATATATACTGTTATTTTATTGGTTGATGAAACTATTTGAAAATGGAGGTAATTGATTGGGCCGTTTTAGGAGCAACACTTGCTTTTATTGTCTTATACGGTATATGGAAGACAAGGGGAAGCAAAGATGTGAAATCATACATTGGTGGAGGAAAATCAGCGAAATGGTGGACGATTGGTTTATCGGTAATGGCAACTCAAGCAAGTGCAATTACTTTTTTATCAACTCCCGGACAAGCCTTCCATGACGGAATGGGTTTTGTGCAATTTTACTTTGGTTTACCCATAGCCATGGTCATTATTTGCATCGTATTTATACCGCTCTACCATAAGTTGAAAGTATTCACAGCTTATGAATTTCTAGAAAGTAGGTTTGATGTAAAAACAAGAACACTGACAGCTTTTTTGTTTTTATTACAACGTGGATTGGCAGCCGGAATCACTATCTATGCACCGGCAATAATATTGTCGGCTGTACTGGGTTGGAATCTGATTTTATTGATTGTAATTATAGGCGTTTTGGTAACGCTATATACGGTGTCTGGTGGTACAAAAGCAGTAAATGTAACACAGAAACAACAGATGGCAATCATTTTCATTGGAATGATAATCGTGTTTATAGTTATACTAAACTTGTTGCCAGATGATATAAATTTTCATCGAACACTAGAAATAGCCGGAGAAAACCAAAAACTAAACTTACTCGATTTCTCATTTGATTTAGAAAATCGTTATACATTTTGGAGTGGATTAATTGGAGGAACCTTCCTTGCGCTATCCTATTTCGGAACAGACCAAAGTCAGGTTCAACGGTATTTGTCGGGAAAATCGGTACGGGAAATGCGTTTAGGGCTTTTGTTCAATGGATTACTAAAAGTTCCCATGCAGTTTTTCATTTTATTAGTAGGAATTATGGTTTTTGTGTTTTTCCAATTTCATTCATCACCATTAAACTTCAATCCTACAGCAGAAAGTGTAGTTTTAAATTCAAATTATAAATAACATTATTCAAAGTTAAATTCAGAATTAAATCATCTAGTACAAGAACGTTCCATTTATTATGAAACAGGAATTGGGATTATTGTAAAAATCAAACAATCTGAAAAAAAAATAAGAGAGGAAGCTAAACAGGTTATTTCACAAGCATCAACTGAAAGCAATCAGAAAGTTGAGACAAATGATAAAGATTATGTATTTGTTCATTTCATTCTAAACTATTTACCCAAAGGATTGGTTGGGCTATTGATTGCCGTGATTTTATGTGCAGCGATGAGTAGTACGGCAAGTGAACTGAATGCGTTGGCAACCACTACGTCACTTGATATTTACAAACGGAATTTCAGAAATAAAGAGAAAGATGTACATTATGTAAATTCAACCAAATGGTTTACGTTTATATGGGGTTTGGTGGCAATTCTGATAGCATGTGTAGCAAATTTGGCAGATAATTTAATTCAGTTGGTCAACATCATCGGCTCTATTTTTTACGGTAATGTGTTGGGAATCTTTTTATTGGCATTTTTCTTCCGATTTGTACAGTCAAAAGCTGTTTTTATAGCTGCTATTATCACACAATTTATTGTTATTTCCGGTTGGTGGTGGGACTGGATGCCCTATTTATGGCTAAATTTGTTTGGTTGTGTTTTGGTAATAATTATGGCAGTGATTTCCCAAGAGATAAATGGTCATTCAGGAGATTCAAAAGAAAAATTAGACTTTACTGAAATTTAATTTAGAAAGGAGTATGAAGAAAGTTTTGGTAATTGATAATTATGATTCATTTGTATATAATTTAATTCACTATCTAGAAGAATTGAACTGTGAAGTTGAGGTAATGAAAAATGATAAAATTAATTTTTCAATTGCAGAAAATTACCATAAAATATTACTTTCACCTGGCCCCGGATTGCCTTCTGAAGCGGGAAACATGATGGGGTTAATTAAAAGATACCATACAACGAAAAGTTTGTTGGGAGTGTGTTTAGGACATCAAGCAATTGGTGAATTTTTTGGGGGAAAGTTGGAAAACCTTAGTTATGTTTACCATGGAGTTGGAACTAAAGTTAAAGTTTTAGTAAAAGATGAATCGTTATTTCAATCAATCACAGAGCCGCTAGAAGTTGGGCGTTATCATTCGTGGGTAGTTGCCAAGAATAGTTTCCCCGAAGAGTTAGAAATCACATCGGTAGATGAGCAAGAAGTGATAATGTCGTTCCGTCATCGAAAATTTGATGTAAAAGGTGTACAATTTCATCCAGAAAGCATTTTGACACCGCAGGGAAAAATTATTTTACAGAATTGGGTGAGAAACTAATTATCAATATTCCATTTAGCATTTATTTTTTTCTAATCTCATCTTTCCGATACTCTCCTCGTCTGAGCAAAAACTCCCCATTTGGTCTGATAATGATATAATTTCCACAACTAAAATAATATTTGAAAAACAACTTTCTTATAAAGTCATCACTGTCTTCAAATACATTTGATTTTTTATACTTAAAGTCTTTTTGAGTGATGAAAAATTGAACATCACGATTATTCTTTTTCTGTATTTTCTGATGCGGTTTGTAATCTTTTTGATTAACTCTCTTTGGTGTTTCCATTTGAATATTTGGATTTGCTAATTAAAAGATAGATTCGTATCCTAACAGAAACTCTCAATGTTAAAATGTAAATAATGTAATTCGTTTTCGACGGTAAAAAATGGAATAGTTAGAAATAAATAACGTTTCAAGTGTAAGGATTGTGGTTACAACTTTGTGGAAGGAGATTTACGCAAGGAGCATAATTTGGACAGGCAAAAATCAGTCCTGCATCTTTATTTGGTTCGGGCTATTGGAAGGGTTCCGAATGTCAGCAATATTCCGGCATTAAATTGGGTCAGGTTAGCTCGCCAATTTACCAGGGAACACTAGAGGGAACAGTAATATCCTGAAAAAGTAAAAGTGATGAGGTTTGATGAAACTTAACGAAGTGGTTCTACGTAGCCAAATGTGGCACTTTATCGGTTCAAAAAAAGAAAGTTATGGGTTTGGTATTCTTGACTTTGTTACCGGAAACAGAGAATGCCGGAACAGGAAAAAAACTTTGGAAAAAGTAAAGGATATTGACTGTGAAATGTACAGTTCCGATAATTTGAAAGCGTATAAAAAGTTCATTAAAAAACTAAACACATAGTATCTAAAAAAGAAACAACAAATATTGAGTCGAGCAATTCCAATCTCAGACATTATCTTGCAAGGTTCAGAGTTATTCTAAATCAGAAGAAATAGTTATACTTTCGTTAGTATTGTATAAATATACAAAGATATTAATATATATCTATCTAATAGTTAGCAAACCCAAATTTAGAAAAGAAATTAAAAAGAAAAATATTCTTCATTTGGTTAAATTTTAAAAATAATTAGGTGAATACATTTTAGAATTATGATACAGTTGTGTGACTGAAAATCATAAATTTTTTATAAAAAGTATTTATAAACTAGAGAGAATTTAGGAGGAGGACGTACTGAACATGTGTCTTTCTTTTTTACAACATTATTAGACTTAAAAGTTTTTAGTGTTTTATTCTGTATTGTAGTTTTCTTAACTTCTACATGTGACTTACTTTCTTCACTGAATGAGGCGTTTATTACCCTCCCTAGAAATAATAAATAAATATAATATAGAATTTTCTTCTACACGCATTAGTGTTTAATTAGGGGTAGTTTCTAGGGCAAAAATAGAGTAAGAATATGCGATGACAGTGCTAATTTTGAACTATTTAACCGAAAACGTTTTCGTGAAATTTTGTTTAAAAAGTATATTTTATAGCATAAGTATAGAGCAAAAAAAGCTGTTTCAAATTCTACTTTGAAACAGCTTTTTAAGTAAGTGGTTTTTTATTTTTTTAGCCTATTTAGCTCCCCATTCTTTAAGTGAGGCTTCATTCATTTTTATATAATCATTATTTCCCGCTTTTTTAGCCCCTTCCAACGATTGTTTTGCCAAACGAATAGCTCCTTTTTTGTCACCGGATTTTGCGTAAATCAAGGCTTGTTGACGAAATTGATAAAATTTAGGATCTTTATTTAATTTCATGCCTTCATCTATCCACTTTTTTGCCTGCTTAATGTCTTTTCCGTTTGTATAGTAATAATTTGCGGCTGCTAAATAATCTTGTGAAGTAAATCCGGCAGACTTTGCATTTTCAATAGAGTTCATCACTTTTTTATCTGTTGGAACATTGATTTTCACTTCTACGTAGGTCTTTTCCCATAAAAAGTTCAATTTAGCACTATCATAAGTTAAATCATCAATAGAAATAGCAAAAGTTTCAATATTCATAGGGAGTTGTAATGCTTGAACAGTAGTTTTAGCAGCAATTTTTGATTCATCCCATTTTTGAGGAACTCCCCAATTCTCATTATCAGAATAGAAATAAACTTCCCAAGAAGATTTTTCTGGTTTTGTGAAAATAGCATATTTTCCGGCTTTTAGTGTTTGTCCGTCTATAATAACATCATCTGAAAAAGAAATAGTCGTATTTTTATTGGCTCCGGTTCTCCAAATCTTTCCAAAGGGAACCAAATCTCCAAATATAGTTCGTCCACTAGCATTCGGACGTGAATATTCAATTTCGATATCCGTTAGCCCAACCTTAAATTCCAATTCGGCAGATGGACTTGCTTGTGGTGTTGTTACCTGCGCATTCGTTATAAAACATAAAGCAAAAACAGCTAAAAATAAAGTTAATTTTTTCATAGTATAAATTTCTTTTAAATGTAAAATGAAACAGATTTCAAAGATAGTCAAATTCTAACAGAGTGAAGCAGAAACCGTATCTTTGTAGAATTGAATTATGTTAGAAAAAAAAGAAGCACAATACGAAAAAGTGGTTTTAGTAGGGTTGATTACCCGAGAACAACCTGAAGACAAGCTAGAAGAATATATGGATGAGCTTCAATTCCTTGCCTATACAGCTGGAGCTGAAGTAGAGATGCGATTTACGCAAAAATTAGATAAACCCGATTCTAAATATTTTGTAGGAAGTGGAAAACTCAACGAGATAAAAGAATTTATTCATGAAAATGAAATTGACACACTTATCTTTGATGATGAGTTAACACCATCCCAGTTAAAAAATATAGAAAAAGTTGTAGAACGTAAAATCATAGATAGAACCCAATTAATTCTAGATATTTTTGCTCAACGAGCTCAAACGTCTTACGCTCGAACCCAAGTAGAATTAGCACAATACGAATATTTACTGCCAAGGCTAACGCGTATGTGGACACACTTAGAGCGTCAGCGTGGAGGGATTGGGATGCGTGGTCCGGGTGAAACAGAGATAGAAACAGACCGCCGGATTATCCGTGATAGGATTTCGTTATTGAAAAAAAATCTGAAAACGATTGATAAACAGATGGCTACTCAACGAAAAAATAGAGGAGCCTTAGTGAGAGTGGCATTGGTAGGCTATACAAATGTTGGGAAATCTACGCTGATGAATGTTTTGAGTAAATCTGAGGTTTTTGCAGAAAATAAACTATTTGCTACTTTAGATACAACAGTCCGAAAAGTAGTAATTAGTAACTTACCCTTTCTTTTGACAGATACGGTTGGGTTCATTCGGAAACTACCCACCCAATTGGTCGAATCTTTCAAATCAACCCTAGATGAAGTCCGAGAAGCTGATTTATTGGTGCATGTGGTTGATATTTCACACCCTAGTTTTGAAGATCACATCAACTCAGTCAATCAAATATTAGATGAGATTGAAAGTAAAGACAAACCGACTGTTTTGGTGTTCAATAAAATAGATAACTTCACCTATATTCCAAAAGAAAAAGATGATTTGACTGAAGTGAAACGTGAAAATATATCTCTAGAGGAGTGGGAACGAACTTGGATGGCAAAGAGTGGGAATCCAACTCTTTTTATTTCAGCTACAAAAAAGCAAAATATGGAAGAGTTACGGAAAATGATTTATGAAGAGGTAAAGAAAATTCATATAACACGATTCCCTTATAATGACTTTCTATTTGAGTACTTTGATGAAACAATAAATTAAGTCATTGACAATCAAATTAATGCAATTTAGAAGGATTGAGTCACATGTGCCAGTTTCACTAATTTTTGATGATCAAGAATTTTGATTCGTCGTCCATCTACTTCAATTAACTGATCGGTTTTAAATTCTGAAATCAAACGAATAGCAGACTCCGTTGCAGTTCCAATTAGGTTTGCCATTTCTTCACGAGTAAGTGAAATTTTGATGAATCCATCCTTATCAGTATCTAATTTTTTTTCTAGTAATAGAAGAACTTCTGCCAAACGTTCACGAACCGTTTTTTGTGCAAGGTAAGTTATGGTCTGTGCAGAATCACCTAAATCCTCTGAAATACGTCTTAGTATATCAAAAGCAAGTTTTGGGTGAAATTCTAATATTTTCATAAAGAACTTTTCCGGGATGAAACAGGCTTCGGTTTCCTCCATTGCAGTAGAGGAGGCTCCATATGGTTGCCGAGACAAAATAGAACGATAGCCAATTATGTCACCCATTTTTGCAAAACGCAGAATTTGTTCTTTACCATTAAACCCTAATTTAAACATTTTCGCCGTACCTTTGCTCAAGTAATAAATACCTTTTGGAGTCCCACCTTCCTCAATGATGGCATCACCTTTTTTAAAAGATATAACTTTCTTCTCATGGCTCAGTTCACTAAGTTCTTCTTTGGTAAAATGTTTCAAAACATCAGGATTCTCAAATAAATCACAGATGTTTATTAGGTTTTCTATAATATCAGACATAATTATTGTGACTAAAATCACGTCAAATTTAATGGATTTCACCTGAATTAGAAAGTAATTTTGCAAAATCTATGGTAAATAAATGTTTCCATTGTGGTCAAAAGATAGAAGATGAAGAAATCTTCTTTGAGCAAAAATCATTTTGCTGTATAGGTTGTAAAACAGTATATGAAATTTTGAATTTGAATGGATTAGAGAATTTCTATGCCATGAACAAAGAAGCCGGAGTTCGTCCGGACAGTAAGG
>JBKEAG010000056.1:0-9704 GCA_047972025.1 Moheibacter sp. | reverse complement strand
GGCATTGTATGGAGATGGTGTTAGGTCTAATAATGGTTTTATGAAAAACAAATCTTCAATAGATTTATTGAAAAAGCAGATTAGGGACACCCAACCTAAAAACAAACAAGATGTTCAAGAATAATTTTTTTTCTACTGATATTTTTTTGCAATGTAATAAGCTGTTATAGCCAACAAAGTATTAAGACCAATATTCCTATTGAAATTGATAGTATTGAAATTAATTTTGAAGTTATTAGTAGTACCGTCTCATTCGATAATTATAAAAACTTAGATGATGCGTTTTTAAAAAGAAAGGATACTTATAAAATAATTATTACAAATCCGGATTTGGTTCAACTGTTTAAAATTGACTCATCAAAATTAAAATATAGTAGTGCAAATATGTATTTTGATGCAACAATCTCAATGTTCAAAAATGGACAAATGAAGAAATATTGCGTAAATAGAAATAATTATAATCTTTTATCAGATGAGGATGGTAATACGTATAAAATTCCAAAATCAAATTATATAGAGTTATTAAACTATTTAATTTATTTTAATTACAAGCAAGGGTTAGTTGATTGTCTGACCGATAATTGTGATTACCTTAAAGACGACAGTTCGTTATTGCTAAATTTACTTGATTAATTTGAGAGTAAGATAGCGTACCCAAAAAGACACAAATATGTAACAAAAGATACATATCTGTATCATCGTTAAATTTTTGTTAAAAGCATTAAGAACTATACGTCTGTTTGGCTTTAAAGTCCCGAATAAAGGCATCAATAACGGCAAAGATGTTATCTCTCGGTAGTGGGTAGTCCCTGAATGGCTTGAACTCTTTTCAATTTTAGAATACATAGATTTACAGGATAACCAATTAACTTTATGGGCAGCTTAAACATTATTCACGTTAATTAACTTAAAAACTCCATAGATATATAGGCGGTTGCACCAATTATATTTATTAAGTAGATAGTTTCAGCTCCAGCTGCTACCGAGTTATTATTGGCAACTTTTACAGTAAATCCAGGCACGGTAAACGAAGCAGTTCCAGAGGTAGAATTGTTATTTTTTACAGCCAAAGTATAAGTTCCACCATCTTTAATCCCATTTATGGTAATGTTTCCAATGGGAACCTCACAACGAACAAAGTTACTTTTTCCAAAATCAAAATTGATAGTGCTAGTATTACCGGCATTAAATGATTTAGCATTTGTTATTGTCCCGTTAACTTCGAAAGTTGATATAGGATTATCAGTGCCAATACCTATTTTGGCTGTGGGAAGTAAAACATCTTTTCCATAAATTATATTTCCTATATTTAATTGATAATCACCATTAGGATTAACCGGCATTGCAGCATTACCAATAAGTATATTGTAAGAGCCTGTGTTTAGATAATTATTTTCGGATATGGCAGCGGCGTAGAGGCCAATCGCAATATTATTTTTACCGGTAGTACTATACATTGATGCTCCTTTTCCAAGAGCAATATTTCCACTTCCGGTTGCGTTTCTGTTTAGACTATTGGTTCCAATAGCAGTATTATCTACCCCTGATAGGTTATTTACCATAGAGAGATGTCCAATAGCCGTGTTTCCTGAACCGCCTGTATTGAGAATCAAAGAGCCATATCCAAAGGCTACATTCCATTTACCGGTAGTATTAGAAGCCATGGTACCAATACCAAATGCCTGGTTGTAGCTACCAGTTGTATTATTTAATAATACACCACTGTTCTCACTTGTTCCAAAAGCACTATTAAACTTTCCGGTGGTAGTAGAGTTCAGAGAATTGTAACCAAAAGAAGTGTTGTATTTACCACCAAATCCATCAATTAATCCAGATTGGACATTGTTGACTTTAAAAATTAAGTTTTGGGCATCGGTAGTTCCAAGAAAATTGGTACTGACAGTAGCTCCGGCATTTCCTTCGACCTTCCACGGATTATTATCGATTCTTTTCCACAAAGTTCCATCGAAAAAATAATAACCAGTCGACTTCACATTGATCGTTTGTCCAATAGGAGTAGTGTCAGCAGTGGTTACATAGACAATTGCTCCAACTTGATCTGTGGTATAGATTTTGGTTCTTAATTGTTCTCCTGCAATATGAGGAGCAATAACACCGTCTAATGTTGAAATATTAGTTGGTTTCCCCATAATATCCAATGAGGCTTTTGGTGTATCAGTATCAATTCCTACTTGTGCGTAGACAAATAAATTAACCGTTACCAAAAGAAATAATATAATTTTTTTCATCTGTTTATTTTTATTATTTTTCAATTGTTAGGTAGAACATCTAAAATTATAACTTTGCTATGTGATTTAAGTTTAATTATAGGTGTCTCATTTTCATTTGTATAGGTTTAAATTTAGGGGTATTCAAAGGCTTATAAAAGTTGTGAGGGAAGCCCCCACAACAAAGGATGACTTAGGTTTGGTTCCCTTCTAACTATAAAAAACCTGTCACCATAGAAATATATGCGGTCGTTCCGATTACGTTAATCGTATATAAAGTTTCGGTTCCAGCAGTTATAGTGGTATTTTCGGTTTTTACAGTAAACCCAGCTATTGTAAATGTAGCAGTACCAGCAGTGGTATTTGTAACTGCTAAAACGTAGCGCCCTCCGTCTTTAACATCGTTAATTGTATAATTTCCTACCGGAGCTTGAGAATAAACAAAGTTACTTTTCGAAAAGCTGATAAGTCTAGAATTACCAATATTAAACGAATTAGTATTTGTTATCGTTCCATTGACCTCAAAGGTTGAAGTAGGATTGTTGACCCCAATCCCGATTTTTCCGGTAGAGAGCGAAATATCGGTACCGAATATTGTCCCCCCAATATTTAGTTGGTTGTCTCCATTTATATTGGGAACAGACACGTCTTTTCCAATTATAATATTTCTAGATCCGGTATCTAAAGCACCGTTTCCATTTGCATCTCCTGTGGTTCCTGCTCCACTTCCAATGACTATATTATAACTACCTGTTGTACTATATAGCGATGCTCCTTGACCAAGGGCAACATTTCCATTTCCGGTAGTGTTTCTGTTTAAACTATTATAACCAAGTGCTGTGTTATCTGTTCCGGATATATTATTGGTCATAGAAAGGTGTCCGGTGGCTGTGTTTCCTTCTCCATTAATGCTGCTACTTAGAGCATTCCACCCCACGGCAACATTCCACCTACCTGTAGTATTTTCTCTCATCGCACTATAGCCAAATGCTTGGTTATAACCTCCGGTAGTGTTTGACCTTAGAGCATGTCCGCCAAAAGCACTATTAAATTTCCCAGTAGTAAGTGGATTTAAGGCATTGAATCCAAAAGAAGTGTTAATTTTACCACCAATGCCTTCAATCAATCCTGACTGAACATTATTTACTTTAAACACTAAGTTTTGTTCGTCAGTGGTTCCGAGAAAATGGGTTCCTGCGGTGGTTCCTGCGTTACCGTCTATACTCCAGGCATTGTTATCCATTCGTATCCATTTGGTACCATCAAAGAAAAAATACCCCATAGACTTTACGTCAACGGTTTGTCCTGCCGGAGTCGTATCAGCTACGGTAACATATACAATGGCTCCGGTTTGTTCAGCCGTATATGATTTGACTCTTAACTGATCTCCTGTAATTCTTGGGGCTATAATACCATCAAAAGAAGATGTGTTAGACGGCTCACTGACAACGTCTAGTGTTGCTTTTGGTGAGTCTGTTCCAATCCCAACCTGCATGTAGGCAAGTTGGCTTATTGATACTGAAAGAAGTATTAGAATTTTTTTCATTAATTAATATTTTAAGTTGTTGTTTGAGTAATTATAAATCTGTATAAAAGCTGTGGAAGTAAAACCTTCATAACAATTGGCAAAGAAACCATTGCAACTGTTCATTAAAGCTTATTTTCTATTGATATACGGTTTCCATTTTTTTCATTTTTTAAATTGATTAAGGTCATTATATAGGCTATTGATTTAAATCAAAGTATTATTTAGGATTGATGAAAAAGTATTGCTTTATTCCAAGGAAAAGATTGTTAAATCTCAATAGATATAATTGTGACAAGGGTAATTTGTTTCATTTAGTTTGATTTAGATGATACAAATTTATATCTGAATACATTTGATTATCAAAATCATCACCCCTCGATAGCCCTCTCTGAGTAGATATGAGGGGTGATATAATTTTACACTCCTGATAAATAATGAGTTATATTTACTCCTTTTGGAATATTTAACTTTTTCCTTAGCTAGTATTTTGTACTTTCTACCGATTTAATGGTTGAGTTTGTGTATATAACAATCTGTTTAGTTGTAAAATTAAGTTTAATTAAGGTGCAAAATTTTAAATCTGAAACAGTCAGTAGGCTGATAGCCCGCTTGCTAATTTATTGGAAGAAAGAAGGGAATATTTTTTCAAAATTTTTGATAAAAATAGAATTATTGAATTTATAAGCCCATTAAACTTTTCTTCTGATTTAGTTTCTTTATTTAAAAGTCTCTTTAAGACTCTTAATCTCAATAGGTACCGTTGTGGTAGGGATTTCTATTTCATTTCTATTAATTTAAGAAATGTGAATTTATATTTGAAAATCTCTAATTAGTAAAAAATCACCCTTCATTATCCCCCTACGAGCACCTACGAGGGGTTATGATTTTTTAAATTTTGGACAAGTAATCCGTTATATTTATATCTTTAGGAGCTTTTAACTTTTTTCTTAGCCGATACTTTTTACTTTCTACTGACTTAATTGTTGAATTTGTATATATAGCAATTTGTTTTGTAGTAAAATTAAGCTTGATAAAAGCACAAAGCTTTAAGTCTGAAATAGTTAAAGGAGAATGTACCCGTTTACTAATTCTTTGAAAGAATGAGGGGAATAGTTTTTTAAAATTTTCAATAAAAATAGAATCATTCAACTGAATAGAATCAATGAGTTTATTGAAATAATCTTCAGATTTAGAATCTTTAACCAAGAGTTCGCGTAAATGTGTGATTTCAGAAGTTAAATTTTGAATTTTCTTCTTTCGATATAAATCTTTGTTCTGCATGAAATTGAGAAAAGCTCGCTTTTCTTCTAAAAAGAAAGAATTAATAGCAAATAACAAAAGAACACAGGTGATATTGATGATTAGTAATTTATGACTATACGGAAGATAAAATAGACTTCTTTCTACTAATTGAAAATCATAAATAGCTGATAAATATATATTTAATAAAATAAATAGAGATAAAAAAATAATAAACTTCTTATCTTTATTATAAGTAAAAAAAATAGGAAGGGCATATAACATGGGGAAATAGTATAAAAAAACACCACTTTCTAAACCACAGAAAGAAGAATAGTAGGTGATACAAATAGTTAGGATTGTAAAAATAATAGTAAAGAAATACGGATTATTTGAAAATTTTTTTAGTAATATGAATGAGGCACCACAGAATAAAGAAATAAAAAATAAGGAAATACACCCTTTAGTAAGTCCTAAAAATAATAAATTGCAAAAACTGAGCAATAAAAATATAAACCACAGTAAAATAAAATATCGATTAAACATAATTTTCTGATCTACTTCATTATCTAAACTGGAATTATTGATTCCCCAATAAGAAACGAAATCATACAGTTGCCAGAAAATATTTTGTCTTTTTATACTCATTTTGGTAATTAATTTATCACGCCAGAACCAACTAATTCATCATCTAAATACCAAGCGGCAAATTGTCCCTCTGTAATCGCTGATTGTGGTTTTTCAAATTCTATATACAAACCTGAATTAGCCTTGTGAAGCATAGCTTTTTGTAGCGGTTGACGATAACGGATTCTGACTAAAACATCCAACGTTTCATTTGGATGTAACTTTAAATCTGTCCGAACCCAATGGATTTCATTTTCATGAATGAATAGTGCCTTTTTAAATAGTCCGGGGTGTTCCTTTCCTTGTCCGGTATAAATGATATTTTCTTCTACACCCGTATCCAAAACAAACAAAGGCTCAACTTTCCCACCTACACCCAAACCTTTTCGTTGTCCTTTGGTGAAGTAGTGCGCGCCATCATGTTGTCCTACAATTTCTCCATCAGATTTTTTGTAAGAAATTCCATCTGACTCAAATTCTAATTCTTCCCATTTAGAATTGAACTTAGGTTTTGGAGTTAAATAAATTTCATTATCGGTTGAAATTTCAATAATTTCTCCAGTCTTTGGTTTTAACTGTTGTTGTAAAAAGTCAGGTAAACTCACTTTCCCGATGAAACACAATCCCTGTGAATCCTTTTTATCAGCAGTTACCAAATCTAATTCTTTAGCAATTCGTCGAACTTCCGGTTTTTCTAATTCACCGATGGGAAATAGTGCTTTACTCAATTGTTCTTGATTCAATTGACATAAAAAATAAGATTGGTCTTTATTTTTGTCCTTTCCGGCAAGGAGTCGATATGTTTTTTTACCATTGATTTCAATCTCTTCACGTCTTGCATAATGCCCGGTTGCAACATAGTCTGCACTCAGTTCCAAAGCAGTTTTCAGAAAAATATCAAACTTTATTTCACGATTACATAGTACATCAGGATTTGGTGTTCGTCCTTTTTCATATTCGGCAAACATATAATCTACAATTCGTTCTTTGTAAATGTCACTCAAATCAATTACTTGAAAAGGAATCCCTAATTTTTCGGCAACCATCAAAGCATCAGCACTGTCTTCTACCCATGGACACTCATCTTCCAACGTCACAGAAGCATCATTCCAATTACGCATAAAAAGTCCGATGACGTTATAGCCTTGCTTTTTTAGCAAATACGCTGCAACACTGGAATCTACTCCACCTGATAACCCTACTACTACAGTTTTCATTTGATTTTTAAATTGCATTCACTGGTCAAATGAAATATAAAGCATTTCATTTTGACACAAAATTATAAAATTTGAATTTAGAAGCTGAAAAATTATTTAACTCCACACAAACTCCACCGTTTTCTTGACATCCTCATGTAATGTGAGGTAAACAGGACATGTCATGGCTGCATTTTCTAAAATTGACTTTTCTTTATCAGAGAAACTGTCTTGACCTTTAATGAAAAATTTTATGATAATTTCACCAATTTTTCGTGGAGCAGAAGTCATAATTTTAGTGATTTCGGCTTCAGTTTCTTCAATGTTTATATTATGTGTATTACCAGCAATCCCCATGATTGTCAGCATACAACTACCTAGGGCTGTTGCAACTAAATCGGTAGGAGAAAAACGTTTGCCCTTACCGTTATTGTCAATAGGAGCATCTGTTTCAACAATAGTACCTGATTGTAAATGCGTCATTTCAGTTCGCAAATCACCTTTGTAAATTATTTTTGAAGTCATATTTTTTGTTTGATAATTAATGGTTTAACTTATTGCTTTCAGCCTGATTTTTGTTAAAACCTTTTTTGTATAAAGTGGAAAGTCAGCATTTTGAATCCAACCGTAGTAACCTTGGTCTTTTTCTAGAACATCTTTTACCATTTGTCCTTTGTATTTTCCAAAATTGAAGATTTCTTCTCCTTTGTCGTTTACTCCTATAAATCCTGCTAGATCAGCAGTATTGCGTTGTGTAGTAAATTCACTGAGAAATTTTATATCATTTTCCAAATCATTGTACTTTTCAATTTGTGCTTTAAAAATTTCATAGGTAGCTTCTACATCAGCTTGGGCAGAGTGTGCATTTTCCAAAGTTTTATCACAATAAAATTTGTAAGCAGAACCCAAATCACGTGGTTCTTTCTTGAAAAATAGTACTTGAACATCAACCAACCGATGTTTGTTTAAATCAAAATCAAAGTCGTTTCTCAAAAATTCCTCAGCCAAAAGAGGAACATCAAAACGATTGGAATTGTAACCGGCAATATCTGCGTCTTTCATCATTTCCCAAATTTGTGGAGCAATTTCTTTAAAGGTTGGCTCATTGGCTACATCTTCATTTGAAATTCCATGAACGGAAGTAGCTTCGGCTGAAATTGAGATTTCAGGGTTTACACGTAGCGTTTTACTTTCTTTGTTTCCGTTTGGAAAAACTTTTAAAACGGAAATTTCTACAATTCGGTCTTTTCCAACATTAATTCCGGTTGTTTCCAAATCAAAGAAACAAATGGGTTTGTATAAATTAAGCATGAGTGATTTTTTTTCTAAATAGGATTGATATAATGATGTATAATAATATAATAAATGGAACTGCATTCATTTGAAACACTGCCAAAAGAACGATACTTATGATGAGAAAGATGTATTTGTAATAATTGTTTTCCCAACTCATATTTTTAAATTTAAAGGAAAACATAGGGATATTGGCAATAAGTAACCAGCAGGAAATCACAGTAATTCCCATCAAAATAAATTGATCAAAAGATTTGTTGAGCAAATAATTACGCTCCATGAAAATCCAATATAGAGAAATGATAAAAATAGAGTTAGCCGGTGTCGCTAATCCCTTGAAATAATTAATTTGTTCCGTATCAACATTAAATTTTGCTAAACGCAAGGCAGAAAATAATGTAATGAATAAGCCTAAGTAAATAAATTGGAAACTCCCCTCAGTTCTAGACAAATCCAAAAGTTGAAACATCATCACTCCCGGAACTAGCCCAAAACTTACCATATCGGCCAAGGAGTCCAACTGAATCCCTATTTCAGAATTTTGATTCAACATTCTTGCAACCATACCGTCTAGCAAGTCACACAATAAACTTATTCCCATCAAAATCAAAGTTACTTCGGGTACAGGTATATTTTTAGAATCAAGTTGCCCCGTGAGAAATAGTACAGACAAACACCCGCAAAACAAATTGATAAGTGTCAATAAATTAGGTGGTGTAAAAAGTTTCATACTATTTAAATTAGACTTAAAGATTTTGTGAAATTCAAAACTCCATAACTTCAACTGCGAAGATAATGACAAATCCAATGCAATAAAAACATAGATTTTGTGTTTTAAAGAAAACATTCGATTTTTGCCAAGCAAAAGTAGTTTAAAGTTCAAAGTTTCAAGCCAAAAGTTCTATTGGCAGCATCTGAAACATTAAACCTTAGACATTAAACCTTAAACGTTATTTTGAAGTTAAAAATTATAGCAATAATCATTTTGGTGGGAACTTTGAGTTTCGCACAAGTTACCCGAAAGTATTCCAATGAATTTTTGAGTATCGGAGTAGATGCACGGGCATTTGCCATGGGAAATTCGGTGGTAGCCAATACAGGTGACGTAAACTCTACTTACTGGAATCCGGCAGGTTTGACAGAAGTATATGAAGATTGGCAATTGTCTGCCATGCACGCAGAGTATTTTCAGTCTATTGCCATGTACGATTATATCGCAGGAGCAATCCCGTTAGACAACAATGCAGTAGTAGGACTTTCATTGTATAGATTTGGAGTAGATGATATTTTAAATACAACAGAGTTAATTGATAACCAAGGAAATATAGATTATGATAGAATTAGTAAATTCTCTACGGCTGATTATGCATTAAGTATGAGTTATGCTGGTTACTTCTTTGGAAATTCAGATATAGCAGTTGGAGCCAATGCAAAAATAATTTATCGCCATATAGGTAAGTTTGCCAATTCTTTTGGATTTGGACTAGATTTAGGATTACAATACAGAACAGAAGATAAATTCTTTTTTGGGTTGATGGCACGTGATATTACGACTACTTTTAATGCGTGGAGTATCAATGAGGAAGAACTTAA
>JBKEAG010000170.1:0-2028 GCA_047972025.1 Moheibacter sp. | reverse complement strand
TTATATTTTTTATGATTAAATTAAAATAATGTGCAAATATAACAAAAAAACGGAATATTTATTCCGATTATGAAAAATTACTTCTTTTTATAGCATCCCAAGCCATTTGCAAAAACTGATTGACTCGTTGTTCGGTAAGTTCCAGTCTTTCATCTTTTACCCAAAGTAGCCAACCATTTATGGTACTAAAAGTATAAAGGCGAAGCTGCCGAGCAGAAAGATTTTCTTTAAACAAACGTTGTTCAATTCCTTCCTGAAAAATGGTATTAAACAATAGGAAACGTTCCATAGCCACATTGTCGATATCTTCGGTTAAAATGGGTGAATTTGCCATGTGGTAAGAAAAATAGAACTCATTTTCGTGCGTATCAAAATACTGAATAACACGTTTCCACAAAAACCAAAATCGCTCTTTTACAGTACCTTCGTTTTTAAAATCGATAAAAATAAAATTAGCTTCTTCCTTCTTTTGCTCAATCCAAATTTGTTGTACAATGTTTTCTTTGCTTTTAAATCTACGATAAATAGCTCCAATCCCAACTTTGGCAACTTTGGCAATATCGGCAAAGGTTACAGCGTGTAATCCTTTTTCGACAATTAATGCCATGGTGGCTCGGAGTATGGATTCTCTTTTGGTCAAGATTGTGTTTTGATAAAGTCTTTCAAAATCACAAAGTTAGTAAACAAAATATTAAACTTTTATTCAATACCTTTAATCATATGCTCATAAAAAACACCCTCCTCATTTTTAATAAACTTCAATAGCCCTTTATCAATCATAGATTTAGTTGTTTTATCAAACTTTTTATTGGATACATTAACTTTCTCTTTCAACTCAGAAATTAATATAGGTGTATTATTTTTTTCAAGGGTTTCATAAATTAATTTCTCTAAAGGGTCTTCAATTAGAATTGAGAATTTTTTCTCTGGTTTCATTTGAGGGAAGAATAGAACGGTTTTCCTATATTCCTTGTTATACCTGTGTTTTTGAGTGATTACCATTTTACTCTTGACAAATTCGTGACGGTTTTCTGTGAGTTATCTGCTTTTATTTGCTAAAATCAATATTCTAACATTCCAAACTGATTGGCTTTTTTTATAAGTTGATTTAGATAATCTCTATATTCATTTTCCCAACCATTGGTTAAAATTCTCTTTTCGGCTTCATCAAACATCTTTTCAATAGCAACATAATAGATTTCATTCCAAATTCCATATTGTTCAACTACATCCAAACAACATTCTACATAATGTAGTTCAGAAGCAATTGTAACTTTATCTATTTTCATTTTACGAATGGTTCTAATCAACTTTCGAGCCTCGACTTCATTCATTTTCATTTCCCAACCTTTTGGGATTACTAATCGTCCAATCTCTTTTTTATATTTTTCGATTAGGTTTTCTGTATCATAAGAAGTATAGACATTTAAAAAATCCTTTGCTGGTGGTACTTTTTTATATAAATCCAAAATCAGTTCAATGATTTCCTCTTTTGATTGTTGTTTTAACTCTTTCTTTAATTTTGCTAATGACATAATATAATGTCAAATTTAATAAATTAATGGGTCAATTTTTGGTCTACTAACTCTAAATTCCATTTACTATTTCCAACATAAAATGCTTCTACCCAAAAATAAGAAGGATTAATATAATTTTGATTACAATCAAATTCACAATAGAGTTTAATCAAGAATCCTTGGCTACCAATGTACTGAACAAGGTTTGGGTTGTAATAGCCCCGACGTACAATTTCACAATTTGGGTTGTCTTTCTTAATTCGTTGGTTCATATATTTTATAACTACTTCGTAAGCCTGTTGTCTCCAATAGTTTGAAAACTCAAAATCCTCTGTATTCGTATTGTTATTTAATTGTTTTATTTCATCGTAGAAAAAGGGTTTGTGTTTGGGTTCAGAGGTTTGTGATTCTTCTTTGAGGATTTCTATTTGTTGTTTTAAGTCTTCTACTTCCTCTTTAAGTATTTCCGTTTCTGTTTGTTGAGGTTTATTATCACAACCTACTAAAAGTA
>JBKEAG010000050.1:0-12662 GCA_047972025.1 Moheibacter sp. | reverse complement strand
AAAATCAAATTCAATTCGCATTTGGGAGAATTCAAAGTATTGAGTAATGTTCCCACTACGCAAGATAAACTCACAGGGACTAAAGTAGAAAAGCAAATCGCCAACTTTACATTTTATGATGGCTTTCAAATGCTTTCCCTTACCGAATGGCAGGACTTTGGAACAGCAAAATTCCAAGACAATGAAGCTCTTATAAAAAAATCCTTTTTGCTCGGAACAGGCAAAATGCCGGGAAATGTACCACCCGAAAGCGGAAAGATTGAGTTTATAGATTCGGGACAGATGAATATTCCCGAGAGTTTAGATTTGGCGGGAGCGCCTTTGCCGCAGGTTAATGTTCAAGTTGCTATCAGTAACGTGGTCCGAGGAAATCCCTATGTAGAAAAAAATGCAACAGATGTAGGACTTCCAAATAGTATCCCATTAAATAAAACTTATGAAGTCGAAGTTGTAGTAACGGGAACAGGGTCTGTTGATTTGGCAATCATTAATTCAAGCACGGATAATGGAAACGCAACTGTTACACCATCTACCATTACGGTAACAAGTAAGGTAATTGTAAAAGGAACCGCAATGACAAAGCCGGGATATGGAGGACAACTTAAAATTGAAGCTAAAGAAGGAGGGGCAGTAAAAGCTACTTCACAAGGCTTTACTGTGTGTTGTCATCCTATTGATTATACAGACACTTACTTAGGAGAAGTAGATACACCTACGAGATTAGGCGTTATAGTTCAAGATGGTTGGAGTTCCGATAATGGCGTTTTTTCTGACTTAGGTGGAATAGAGATAAAAGAAGAGGTTGATTACGTGGGGATAAATGACAGTCCCCCTTTTCAACCAAGAGGGGGAAGTGCTAACAACTCTGGTTATCTACCTGGAAATCAATTAACTCAAGACATTCACTCAATGTCTAGAGCAAGCCTAACATTGGGTGCTGCTGGAAAGTCGGAAGCTAATCAACTTTGTATATACAAATGTAATTGTTGTGGAGCTCAAGATATTGTTCATCCAAATTCTGGGTTTAAAAGAATTCATGAAGTTGTTAATTTAGGCACAGCAACAACTCCGCAATGGAAGCATAGAACTAGAAAGATTGGTGCATCTGTAACAATAGGCGCATATACAACAAATGCTGGGATGGCTAATGTAACTAGTCTTTATCATAATTTACCATAATTTTTATATTATGAAAAATTTAATGATTTTTTTTCTAATATTTAATATTCAATGTTTATCACAAAAAGAAGCAAACATGGACAATAAAATCAATGTTAATATAGTTGGAGGACAAAAAATAAATTATATAGGAGGAGGAATTCCTGTCACTCTAACAGTTAGTAATAATACAAATCAAGGAATATCAATCTTATTATTCTATCCAAACCCTAATGGACTATCTTTCGACTCCACATCTCCTTTATTGAAGAAAAAAGAAACATTATGGAATGATAGTGAGCGTTCTATACCAATCATTATTCCACCAAGATCAAGTTATCAAACTACTTATTTTTTAAATCGCTATTTTGAATTTTTAAATGAAGGTATTGTTAGTATTTCATATTCTCTAGAGTTACTTGCAACTATTAAAAACGATAAACCACAAAGCAGTACTTATAATGGTGTCTTCACCATTAAAGTAGAGAGTGAAAATAGGGAAGAGATTAAAAAACAATACAACTATTATAAAAATAATATGAATTCTATTGACTTTAGAATAAAGAAAGAAGCCGAAGAAGCCCTGTTGTGGTTAAATCTAGAATAAATAGAACAAAAAATAGAAGAAAGACGTAAACAACGTGAGTGGGAAGACGCAACTAACCCTTGGCCAAGAGGAAGTAAACTGTAACAGCATGAAAAAAATCATATATCTTGTAACTTGTATATTCTGTCTTTTGTCTTGTACACAAAAAGACCCTTATGCCAATATACCGTTCCATTATGAAATGAAGGGGGCGGAACATTATGAGGTCATTAGCAGAGGCGATTTAGGCTCTAATATCTACGATACCATACAGAAAGTATTTATAGCCCGTAACGATAAAAAATATTATGACTATAAGCTGGATCAATACGGCAATATCATAGACTCTATGTCCCGCAGGAAAATTATAGATAGGGATACTTTTTATATTAAAAATCAGTATTACTTAAATACACTACGGGTTAAATAAGTAAAGTTATGAAGGAAGTAGTACTTGTCCTTGTCGAATTCATAAAGAATTTGATTCAGAAAATAAACTAGTAAAGGAGCAAAAAAATCCAGAATGCGGAAGTGATGATTTAACTTGCGATTAAAAAGTTAACTATTTTTAGGAGTAATTAGTCATTCAAAAGGGTCTCATTTATGTTGATGGAGCTCGTGGAAACGATGGAGAAATTTTTCAGCCTATAGAATTAAATCAATATCCAAATCATATAATAAATAAAATAACTATTTCAATCTACCCAAATTCAAACAATGGTGGAACGAACAATACACAGATGGAGATTATGAATATGTTGTCGAAATAAATGATGGAGTTCGATATGAATACTAAAATTGGAAAAGAGAATATTTTGACAAAGCCAATTCAGGTGATTCCTTAAACAAAATCAGTCTTTTGATGACCGATGAAGAAGAAAAATATTTTTACCCCATTAAGGAAAAAATAAAAATAATTTGTTAGTCTAATAAAGATTAATTAATTTCAAAACCTCAATTAGACTAATTAATTTTAAACTTTATACATGCTTGAAAATTTAAACCATTTTCCTATCAATTGGGTAGATGGGATGAAAATAAATAAATCCCATTTTTTAGCTATACAAGATAATGTGAGCGACGTTACTCGTGATTCAGTCGGAGTAAGTCTAAATCAAATTAACTATGGTTTATTACCCTATAAAAATGCTGAGAGTTCTGTGAGAATTTCCTTAGTTATAGACAATCATAAGTTATTGCGAGTAAAGGTAGAAGAATGTCATGCAGTTACTCCTAATGGAAGTAGAATAGAAATCAGTTCTCAAAACACGCATATACTTAACTTGGAAATGCCTTACCCAGAGGAAACCTATGAGTTAAAAGATATGGAAGAGGTGGTTTTGTTAGCAAATATTTCTGTAAATCCTTTTAAAAATAGAGCATTTGGTGAGCTTGATCCTCAAGAGGATCCACCAAGATATCCGTATCTATTACCTACTTATAATTTGAACTTAGTCCCGGAGAACAATTTAAATCAGGGGTATAGTGGTTATCAATTAACGATTGGCAAAATATTGGTAACACCTAATGAAACCCAGCTTATAGCCAATTATATACCACCATGTACTTCTATTCAAAGTCATCAAAGATTGATAGATATACATTCTGACATTGATAAGTTTTTTGGACAATTAGAACTTTATTCTGTTCAAATTTCTCAAAAAATTCATCGGAAAAACCAATCAAATGACTTAGCTTCAATGATTTTAAATCTATCCGATAAGGTGACAACTTATTTAGGGCATGAGGTAAACTCTTTCCGATGGACAATTCCTCATGAACCACCTGCATATATGTTTGACAAAGTGGTTTCATTAGCAAGAATCATGAAAAATTTTGTAGACTCTAAATCTGGAGCAGGAAAAGAAGAATTACTCAACTATTTTGCAGAATGGTGTGGACTGAGTCAGGGAGATTTTGAAGTAATGTTTACGGACACTGTAAATGCTGGTTATAATCATACACAAATAGATAAAACCGTTTCTAAAATTCAATTTTTTATCAAGACTATTGAAGAGTTATTCTCAACGCTTAACCGATTGGATTATATCGGAAAAAGAAAAGATACTGGAATCTTTGTCAAAGAGCGCTTAGAGCAAGACAATGGAATCATTGATCGATCAACTAGAAGTAAAACCTTTTTAGAAGAATAAAATTATGGATGTATTAAATAAAGAAGAAAGAACCATTTCTTTTTTGGTTTTTCTCGGTGTGTTTGCCATTACAGTATTTATAATTATCGGAGCTATTTACTTTGATTATTATTTACCTTGGAAAGAAAATAGTGAACTCAAAAAAGAAAATGAATTAATGTCACGTGAATTTGTATTTCAAGAAGAATTCGCCGGAAAAATGGAAGAACTTAAAACTTCTATTGATTCGCTAAATGCTCCGGGACAAGATTTTTACTACAACCAACAACGTGCAATTTCTACCATCATTAGTATGCAACAGTCTATCCCAACTCAAGATAGCTTGGTAAGAGACAATATGTATGATAATATCATCATAACTAATCGAGAGTTAATTGATGCAAAGAAAACTATTCAAATGATGGGTGGAAGTAAAGATGAGTTAGACAAGTTATTGCAACAAATAGAAACCTATAAAAGCGAACTTGAAATAGTAAAAAGAGATTTGGAGGTTTGTCGTCAAATATCCAAAGCCAATTAAAAATAATTTAAACTTAAGTATTAATTAAAAACCATCAAAGTATGTTATCAAATTACGGAATCGGAGGAAACGAAGTAAAACTAGATGCAGATGAAGCTATCTTAGAAATCCCTCAGAACAGAACACTTATTGCCCAAAAATTGACAGGAAAAACACCTGTGAGACCAGAGTTGGTTGAGGGTTTAACCAATGTAGAACAAGTATTTGAACACTTTAAGCCAACGGCAAAAGTAAATTTTGAAGATGCTGAAGGAGCAACCAAGGTAGAAGAACTAAAATTCAAAAACCTAGGTGACTTTGGTATAAAAGGAATTACGGGTCAAAGTAAGTTTTTAAGCAATTTGGATACAGAAAAAGACCAATACCAAAAAATCATCAAACAGTTAAAAACCAATAAAATATTGAAAACGGCACTTGATGATCCAGATGCAAAAAAGGCATTGTTAGAGACAATTGAAGAATTGATTTCAGAATTAAAATAAAAGATTTTCTAATTTACTTAAAACAAAATAATTATGGCAAAAGAACAATTAAAACCCCAAAATACAGATACGGCAGTTCTTGACTCAAAGAAAAAATCAAGTGGTGTAAAACAGAGTGCCGAAAAATTAGCCAAATACGGAGGATTCGATTTACTTGAAGTGTCGATTGAAGGTGCCCAAAACATGAATCCAGACAGAAAGGCCAGAAGACAAATCTTTTTAAATGAGTCAAACAAAGCCTCTGAAAGAGATACTTTGAAAAAAACACTTGAAATTTGGGCAAGCGTGTTGAAAGAAAATGATGCTCTCACTGATATGGTTGCACAATGTGAAGACAAGAAAAAAGTGGCTGAAGAAACGCTTACTAAAAACCTTTCGGTTGCAGTAAATGAAACAAAAGAGTTAGAACAATCATATAGAACGATTAATCTTTTCTATAAAAACACAGAAGAAACGAAAGTAAGGAATATCACTGTAATTAACACGGAGTTAGATCAATTACAAGACTTAGACAACACCCGTTTTATTGATGTGATTCATAACGAGCTCGTGGATAACTATGACAGACTTGACCTAAAAAACAATTACGGATTATTGGTGATTCCAGGGTATTTGGGAAGCAATAAAGTAATCGAAAAATGGGCAAAAATAGCACACGAAAACAAAGTAATGTTGGTTACTGACTTCGCACATTTGGACGAACCGGATGATGTGATGGAAATGTTTGATTCTGCTTATTTAACCGGAGGAGATATTTACCGTTCTAATGTATTGATGACTTGTAACTGGTTAGTAGGAAGAGGTAAATTTGATACCGTTGGAGAATCTGAAGATTTATACGTTGCTCCATCTGCAGCTTTAGCCGGAAAAATATACAAAACGTTGATGTCTCAGGTTACTGCTGGTAAAAAATACGGTGGAATTAATGAAGTTGACGGTGTGAAATTCGACTTAAAGAAAAGCGAAATTGCTAACCTTGAAAATATGGGGTTAATCCCGATGGTCAACGAATACGGAAAAGTTATGGCTTTCTCAGGAAAAACATTATTCAACGGAGACAACCTAGGGTTACAAACCTATTCTGTAGTACGTGTATTTGATTATGTAACCAAAGTTTTGATGGATTTCCTAAATAGACGTGCTTTCGAAAACTTCACAGCAAAAACACGTAAAGAAATCATGGGGCAAGTTGTTCGATTCTTAGATGGAATTACAGGTCCTGACAAATTAATTGAAAATTTTGAGATTCGAAAATTCGAACAAGACCCAGTTCAAAAAGACCGAATTTATTTGGACATTCACATGAAACCTTATTTCCCTGCAAAAAACTTCCTAATCAAAATGGAAGGACAGAAAGGAGATGATGGAACCGATTGGGATACTGAATACGAACAAAAATAAGTTGATAACATTAAAACTAAGGAAAGAGGAAATATTTCCTCTTTCCTTAGTTTTATCATTTTCTTTAACTATGATTCAAAGATTTACCTATACATCACTTCTGATTGTTTTTCTAATTCCAGTCTTTGCACTGGCTCAAAAAAAATCAGATTCATTGGTTTATGATAAATGCAAAGAAAGAATCAAGACAGTTGATACAAAGCTAAATTACCTAAAGAAAAAACCCTATAATTATACTGATTCCTACTTTTTTCGTGCCTATAACTCAAAAAAAGATTACATTGCATTTCAATTAGTTAAGATTAAAGGAAAGAGAGAAATTTTCTTGTATGTGAAATCATTTACCTTCAATACTTGTATAAGAAATGGAGAGGTACTAGAGTTTATGTCTGAAACTGGAATTAGTCATTCACTAGATAATGAATATCAGCCCAATTGTAGTGGTGTTGCCATTATAAAACTATCAAAAAAAGATCTTAATTTCCTAATCAACAATCCTACAATTAGTTTCATGCTTTTTAGCTTTCAAAAAGATTATGAATTTCATCTAACAGAAGAAGTAGCTACTCGTTTGAGAGAAGATTTGATTTGTTTACGAGATTCAAAGTTTTAAAATTATTACCATGAATCTAATACCTCAACTTAAAAAAGAAATAGACTCCGTAATTTTCAAGTGTACACCACCCGATTGGGTGGACATAGAAAATCCATACCAATGGAGTTTGACGAAGTTTAAAACCGAAATGGAGCTTTGTCAAGCAATAATCAACAATTTAGTGAAGCCAAATGTTTCGTCTGACGACGATAAAGATAAAATCAGAGAAATAAAAAGAAAAGTTGAGGAGAAGATTAATGATTTGGAAAGTCAATTAGCTGATTTAAAAGGTAGCGAAAAAAAGGATATGGAAAGCCGAATTTCTAATCTTAAAAATGCACTTAGTGAATTAGACACCTTATTAAACTCAACATCTGAATTTCAAATTAATTCAGACTCTATCCCTTATTTATCTCATGAAGAAAATAAAAGCGAATATAATCATTAAATTATCTGATGGCATAGCTATGAAAAGATTATACAAAACCATTTCTAAAAAATCGCGAAAACGAAATATTAAGTTTTATAAAGGAAAAGAGACTTATGATAAATATGGTGTTTATGGATTAAACGGTATCATTGAAATAAATAACAAAAAAATAGAAACATTACTATGTCATTACCAGAATTAGGACTTTCTCTATCAATTACGGACAATCCCGGATCTCCACTTTATGCCGGAGTAGGAGAACGGGAACACATGTCCGATTTTGACTCGGCTCAGAAAGAACACATTATTAAAATAATTATTTCAGATGAAGAAGTAGGAAAAGTAGTTGTTGATTTACAAAAAAACGGAATCACTTCACAAATAGAGCTTCCAACTTATAAAATGAGCTTGACGGATGACAAAACCAATGAAACGAATTTTTATGAAGTAACCAGAGATATTTTTCTTTCAAAAGAACTAAAGTCAAACAGTATTGGTGGCTTCTCATTATTTGGTTGGGATTTATTCAAAAAAACAACCTATACGCTACCCGCAATTGCTTTTGAGCCACTCACATCATCTATTGAACAATTCGATGTTTCACGGTACAGAATTATGCGTGAAGATTATCTTTCTTATACGTTAAAAAAAAGAGATAGTCAAACAGCAAATTTAGTTGCCGGTATACTTCCTGAGAATATGCTTTCTGATGCAACTGATAATTTCTTTTGTGTTATTGACAATAGTAACGGACAACGATTTATCGGAGATATTCGTTATAGAGAGAAATTTATTCGAAGTATTCCAAAAGTTGAGGTACATTTAATTAAAAGAAATCAGTCTATCAAAGAATTTGAATTGGATAAAAAAGGAAAGATAAATAAAATTATATACATTTAATATGTACGGAATTTATTACAAAATGCCTATCAATTTCAAAGAAATCATTGAAAAAAAAGATGTTGACAAAATCAACATAGAAAACTCCATTGCCCAATATATCAATTTGGTCGCAACTACATCTTTCGGGGAATGTAAGTTTAATGAAATTCTGGGATGCAAGATTTGGGAAATGGATTTTGATTTATTGGCCGACCAAAATACACTAAAAGACAAAATAAAGAACCACTTAAAAGAAGCTATAAAGCTACATGAAATCCGTCTGACACTAACTGAGGTAGAAGTTACGATCACAGAAGCAAAAGCAGCCTCTTACAACAGTAATTTTCGGATGAAAAAGAAAGTAAACATTCTGATTACAGGACACATTAAAAAGACCAACCGGCCTTTTAATTTTCACGGTCATTTTTTTGTTGGACCTTTATCGTATATTTAAATTATGGAAACACAAGAAAGAATAAAAGATCGGGTGCTTAAACGGGCTGCACAAGTTTGGGGCTATGCCGACAGTGAATTGGAAACATCTTTTGACCCGGTTGTTGCTCTACTTTTAGAGGCGTGTGCTTACGAATTGGAAAAGCTTTCTTCTGAATTAGATAATTCACATACAAGAGTTGTTGAACGGTTGTTAGAGATTATGTCGCCTATTTCCAATTCAGGTCCGATTCCAGCAAGAGCTATTATTCACGCCACACCCATTGAAAATAATCATAAGACTTCTTTAGAACATCAATTCTTTTGTAAAAAAAGCACACCCAACATCTATGACCCTATAAATCCAATTGTCAAAGATATTTACTTTGGTCCATCTATTCAGTGTACTTTAACAACCAACGAATTAGAATATGTAGCTTTTGGAAATACTATTTTTTCCGTGTCGCAATTCGGACGAAAGGATGTTTTTACCAAATCGGATAAAAATCTAAAACCCGCTACTATGTGGTGGGGAATCCAGTGTAAAGAAGTTACCGGGGTTTTACAAAGGCTTATGCTGTATTCAGAGGTGAGAAGTAATCGTCATGGCGAGGCTTTTTATCACTATTTACAGCAGTCAAAATTATTCCTTGGTGATAGAGAAATTAAATTTAGCGGAGGCTATAATACGGAAAGTCCTGATTTGGATATAGAGTCAATTGTCACAAAAAACTATAACCGAATTAATCAGATTTACTCCGAAGTCAATAAATTTTACAAAGACAAATTCATTCATTTAGAAGAAGATATTCAAATTACACCCGATACTATATCGTTACCTGAAGAATTTAGCCAAGTATTTCATTCCGAAAAGCTCAATGAATTAAAAAATATTATTTGGCTACGGGTGGAATTTCCAGAAATTGTTATTAATGAAATATTAGAAAATGTCTCATTTTCCACCAATTGTTTTCCGGTTATCAACAAACACCTGTTAAAAGCATCAGAAGCAATAGATGAATTTATAAATTATATTCCGCTGATTACCAACGACCATTTCTTGGATTTGGAGAATATAACGGATGTAATTGGACAAAATTATCATTTAAAGGATTTTAGCGAAGGTAATCTATCTACTGGTGATGCTACGCTCAGAAACAATGGGGTTGTTCGTTTTGACGAAAGAAATGCTTCTGAGCTGATTCAGTATTTATTAGAGATGCTAAAAGATGAGAGTGCTTCGTTTTCTGTATTGGGAGGGGATTTTATAAAAAATATTTTAGAACAACTCAACCAATTGATTGCTACATTAGAGCAGCAAGCCAAGGAGAAATCTTTTCTAAAATCTAATTTTCCATACGTTATTATTAAGCCTCAACCGGATTCAAAACAATCTGGAAATGATGCGCTTTCTGTCACTTTTTGGTCAACCTGTGGGGAAGATGCTAATAATGTAAAACAAGGAACACGACTCACTCAATTCTCTGGTACCGACTTTATCACAACTTCCCCCTATATGGTTACTGCTTCGGTTGGAGGAAAAACACGGCTTTCTACTCAAGAGAAAATCCTATCGTATCGAGAAGCATTGCTAACGCATGACCGTATCGTAACCTTCGCTGATATAAAGGCGTTTTGTTTTAATCATTTGAAACATGCAGTTGTTAGTGTGGAAATAAAAAAAGGAACGAAAAAAGATGCTTCACTTAAAACAGGATTTGTAAGGACAATCGATATTTACATTACGCCAAATCCAGATATGAATCCACCGTTAACAAAAAGTGAATGGGACTACTTGGAAGATAATTTACTTCAAAAATTAAATGAGTTATCAAATAGTATTTACCCTTACCGATTTATCATTTTAGAGGAAAATAAATTGGATTGAAGTAATTGGCTTTAGAATAAGTAAGATCTATTGAACACTAAATCATGCCAAATCTTTCAATGGATTAGTGACAAGATTACTATCTAAAATTACTGCTTTTATATGTATTCAATTCCTAAATGTATTTCTGTTCAATAGACCCATGAACAAAACTAAAGTTAATTTAACCTAAATATGAATATCCGTAATTTCACCTAAATTCATTAAACTTGTCCATTCTTAAATAGTAGAGATGAATATATTCAGTTTTTAGTGTCTATTTTGGAACAGAAGAAGATTGTCGAAACCACAGAAGAAATACTAAAATGGGTTCATATTGCTATTAACAACGCAAAAAGAAATTTGCCGGAGAACTTCATAAAATAAATGTAAATATCTTCAATTGTACCTCAACGAGTTTATTTACAAGCTAAACAGAAGGTATTTTGGAGAAAAACTATTTGAAAGGCTTATTATTGCTAATATTACAGCTTTAGGTTTAAAAACGGATATTCAAAACCTAAATGCATAATAGATCTCTAATATAAAGTTTGGTGGTTTATAATTTTCATTTACATTCGTGATGCTAATTTTTTATCTAGTAAAATTTAATGTGTGTAGAAAACAATCTTATTTTTTTAACATTATTATTTGTGTAATTAGTAACTAAAGATAGATTTCATATATTTGTCTAAAAATTTATATATGAATTGTCCAAGATGCGGAAGCGAAAACAAAGTAAAGAACGGCGTTGTGAGAAACTTGCAACGTTACAAATGCAAAGAATGCTCTAATAATTATACCGTTGAGAAGAAGTTAACAGCGGTAGATAGCAGTACCCAAAGAATGGGATTGATGATGTACTTGGAAGGCCTGGGGTTTAATTCCATTGGTAGAATTTTAGGTGTCAGCCACGTTGCGGTAATAAAATGGATAAAGAAATACGGCTCGGAACTTGACGCCATAAAAAATGACAGGCCCGTTCGGATTGTTGAAGCCGATGAAATACATAGTTACATCGGGTCAAAAAAAACTATTGTTGGCTGTAGTTTACAGTTGATAGAGATACCGGAAAGCACATTGGTTTCGTTGTCGGAAACAGGGGGAGTGAGACAGGAAGAAAACTCTGGAGGCAAATAGAGCAGTGTGCAACAGGTAAGGTAATGGCAGATTATTGGAAAGTATATAATGATGTCATTCCTGCAGAAAAATTGATTCAAACAAAAAAGGAAACTTATACAGTGGAAAGTTATAATGGATTATTTCGGCACTATTTGGCTAGATTTAGAAGAAAAACCAAATGTTACTCGAAATCATTAGAAATGCTAAAAATATCTGTAAATTTACTTATAGCCAAACGAAATAATAAATGATCTATACTTAGTTACTGATTCCTTATTTTAAGCATTCTCTTCATTCAATTATTCACATTACAAAGACTGCTAATAGAAAACTCCGGAGAGGTTCTTACTATCAAAAAGAGCCATCCTTTTCAAAAATACGTTTACAAACCAATGTATGAATTTCCAGTACAGAGTTTGGTGAGTTCCCATATAGAAAAAGGACTCTTCTGTTCTTATCTAGTCTTGGAGGTTTACTCAGAAAGTGGTACAATTAAAATACTACGGCTAAATCTGTCTAGCTTTGGTAAGCAACAGTGTGATAAATTGGGTATTTCTTTACAGAAATGCTAAGTCGGGTTTATATCTTCACCGTTTTTCTTTAAAAAAATCAATCATAAGTTGAGAACACTCTTGTTCTAAAGTATTCCAAACAACTTCTGTTTTGGGATGAAGTTTTATTCCCGCGTTTAAAAATCCTCTTTTTTCATCTTTTGCACCAATTACAATTTTCCCTATCTGACTCCAATAGAGTGCTCCGGCACACATTACACAGGGTTCGAGTGTTACATAGAGCGTACAATCCGGTAAATATTTTCCCCCTAAGTAATTTGCTGCTGCCGTGATTGCTTGCATTTCGGCATGCGCCGTAACATCTGTTAGGGTTTCAGTCAGGTTATGTCCTTTTGCTATAATTTTGTTATTGGAAACAATGATTGCCCCTACCGGAACCTCTTCTTGCTCATAGGCTGTCACTGCTTCATCTAGGGCTTTACGCATAAAATACTCATCTGAAAATAGTTCTTTCATACTTAC
>JBKEAG010000030.1:0-32084 GCA_047972025.1 Moheibacter sp. | reverse complement strand
TAATCAACTTCTCTTGGATCTGTGTTTGTATCAACCATTGCAAAAATTGGAATACCTAATTTTTGTGCTTCGGCAACAGCGATATGCTCACGTACTGTATCTACAATGAAAATTGCAGATGGAATACGAGTCATATCAGAGATAGACCCTAAATCTCTTTCTAATTTCAATCGTTGGCGATCAACTTGAAGACGTTCTTTTTTAGAAAGCGTTTCAAATGTTCCGTCCTTTTTCATTCGGTCTATGGAATTCATTTTTTTTACCGCTTTACGAATGGTAACAAAGTTTGTTAACATCCCACCCGGCCAACGTTCTGTTATATAAGGCATATTTACGCTTTCTGCATGTTTTGCCACAACTTCTTTTGCCTGTTTTTTGGTAGCAACAAATAAGATTTTTCTACCCGAAGAAGCTATTTTACTCAAAGCGTTAGATGCCTCTTCTAACTTCACTGCAGTTTTGTGAAGGTCAATGATATGAATCCCGTTTTTCTCCATAAAAATATAGGGAGCCATGTTTGGATTCCATTTTCTAGTCAGATGCCCAAAATGTACACCTGCCTCTAATAAGTTTTTTACACTTTCTTTTGCCATTTTCTTTTGTTTTAGTTTACGTTCCGCTTATTCAGCAAACAACATTTAAGTGGTTGAAACTATCTCGCCTTAAATATTTAGATGCTAAACTAACCGAAAAATGGTTTATTAATAAATTTAAATTCTTAACGTTTAGAGAATTGGAATTTCTTACGCGCTTTCTTCTGACCGAATTTCTTACGCTCTACCATTCTCGGATCACGAGTTAATAAGCCTTCTGGTTTTAACTGGGTTCTAAATTCAGTGTCAACTTCGCAAAGTGCTCTTGAAATACCTAAGCGGATTGCTTCTGCTTGACCTGTAATTCCACCACCATATACTTTTACGTCAACATTGTATTTCCCTTTGTTACCCGTAAGTGCTAATGGTTGTTCTACTTTATACTGTAAAACTCCCGTTGTAAAGTAGTCTTTCAACTCACGACCATTGATGAAAATTTCTCCTTTCCCCTCTTGTAGATATACACGGGCTACAGATGTTTTTCTTCGGCCTATTTTGTGAATAATTGCCATAAATTATAAATATGCGTTAATGTCTATTTGTTTTGGTTTTTGTCCTTGGTGCGGATGTTCTTCTCCACTGTAAACATAAATGTTTGAATAGATTTTGCTCCCTAATTTATTTTTTGGAAGCATCCCCTTTACTGACTTTTCTACAAGTCGGATTGGGTCTTTATCAAACAATTGTTTTGCTGTTAAACTTCTTTGACCACCTGGATAACCTGTATGACGAATGTATAGTTTTTCATCCCATTTTTTTCCGGTCAATTCTATTTTGTCAGCATTGACTACGATCACATAGTCTCCGCAATCAGCGTGAGGTGTGAAGTTTGTCTTGTGCTTTCCTCTTGCTAACTTGGCAACACCTGATGCTAATCTACCTAAACTAAGTCCTGAAGCATCTACTTGAACCCACTCTTTCTGAGCTGATTCTTTGTTTGCCGATATTGTTTTATAACTCAACGTATCCATTGATCTTTATTATTTTATAGATTGTGAATGAAAATTCGGGTTGCAAATGTAGGAATTCATTTTTGTTTTCACAAATGCTTTTACATAAATTATTTAGAAATCAAAATTGAATAAAAAATGCCCCGATAAATCGAGGCATTAGAAAAGTTATATTATTATTAATTATTTAACAATAACTTTTTTAGATAAAGTTTCTTTATCTGTACTAATCTTAACAATATAAACCCCTGATGGCAACGTGCTTACATTCACCTGAGTAGAGCTACCTTGAGTTTTTACATTCAATACTTGTTGACCTGCTGTATTAAATACAACAATTTGATTAATATTAGATTTGGAAGACACGTTGAATGACTCTGAAGCTACTGTTGGATAAACAGCAATTGAAGAAGTATCATTTTGAATATCTGAAACAGCTAATTCACCTTCATAGAAGTTAATATTATCTATATACCATTCACAAGGTGCTCCTGTTGCTCCCCAATCATCTCCAAACTTCCATAAATCTGCTCCTGAAAACTGATAAAAACCACTGTACCAAGGCCCTTCATATACTGTTTGTCCGTTTGCTACAATCTTCCCAGTCATTTCATCTAAATTAACTGTTATACCATAAGTTGCCCAGCTATCATAAGGAATATCAAACACGCCATTTTCAGGATCAATGAATCCACCATCTTCATTTCGTGATGTCACAACTCCTTGTCCAGAAAAATCATACTCTCCTGTTCCAAATGGATCTGTATAAACATTATAATAAATATTCAATGGAAATAATGGATCAGACAAATCACTTTGTTGTTCCATAAACCCAATCCAAGCTGACTTTCCACTTGGAATATACATATCCCATGTAAGTGACCAAATTCCTTCAAATTTATCTCCAACTTGAAGCAATACGTCTTGTCCGTCTGTATTGATAGCTCCAGATAAAGTACCGTCTGCAGCATAATCATCTGTCACCAACATTCCTTCACCTGCTACACCACCACTCCAACTAGAAAAATGACCATTGAATACTTCTTCTCCATCTGAGTAGCTTTCAAAATCATCTTCAAATTGAGCATTTGCAAAAGTCATTCCTACTAAAGCTAATGCTAAAAAATAGATTTTTTTCATAATTTTTCTTTTAGATTAATATTAAACTGCCTGTAAAATTATTAATTTATTTCTTAAAATAAAAATCCACATAGTTAAAGTTTTTATGATTGCTTTCATTTCTCTCAAAAGTATTAATTTCAATCATATTTTCTTATTTTTGTGCTTCATAATACTACGCATATGCAAATACAAACTGAAAATAAATTATCATTTACTGAATTTAAATCACAAATATTAGATGACTACCGTATTGCGGTTCTTTCGAGAGAAACCAGTCTGATGGGAAGAAGAGAGGTATTAACAGGCAAGGCTAAATTTGGAATTTTTGGAGATGGTAAAGAACTCCCACAAATAGCAATGTCAAGGGTTTTCAAAAATGGTGATTTTCGTTCAGGGTATTATCGTGACCAAACATTCATGTTGGCTACCGGTGAGTTAACGCTTTCTGCTTTTTTTGCACAATTATATGCTAATACAGACATAAAACATGAGCCTTCTTCCGGTGGAAGACAGATGACTTCACATTTTGCGACACGTTCGTTAGAAAAAGATGGTTCTTGGAAAAATTTAACACAACAAAAAAATTCAAGTGCCGACATCTCTCCTACTTCAGGACAGATGCCACGACTTTTAGGCTTAGCACAAGCCTCTAAATTTTACCGAGAATTCCCCGAAGCTGACTCTGGCAAACAATTTTCAATTAATGGAAATGAAGTTGCTTTTGGGACAATCGGTGATGCTAGTACTTCTGAAGGAGCTTTTTGGGAAGCTGTAAACGCAGGTGGTGTACTACAAATTCCTATGATTATTTCTATATGGGATGACGGATATGGAATTTCCGTTCCAGCAAAATACCAACGAACCAAATCCAATTTAAGTGAATTACTTTCTGGATTTCAACGAAATGAAGAGCAGCGTGGATATGAAATATTAACCGTAAAAGCATGGGATTACTCCGCTCTAATCAATACGTATCAACAAGCTGAAAAATTAGCCCGAGAAGAACATACCCCTTGTATTGTACACGTTCAGGAATGTACCCAACCACAAGGACATTCTACTTCTGGTTCACATGAACGTTACAAATCTGAAGAAAGGCTAAATTGGGAAAAAGAATTTGATGGGATTGTAAAATTTAAAGAATGGATTTTAAATTTTGACGCAGGTGATGAAAAAATTGCAACTGAAGATGAGTTAAAAGAAATAGAAACCACAGCCAAAAAAGAAGCCAAAACAGCACAAAAACAGGCATGGGATGAATATTTAAATCCACTTATAAATCTAAAAAATTCAGCCATAGAGTTTTTAGTAAAAGTAGCAGAAGAAAGTCCTAACAAAAGTTTTATTGAAACTGAAATCAATAATTTAAAAGCAAAGCAAACTCCTTTTAAAAAGGATATTTACGGTACAATACGAAAAGTTTTTCGCCTGACAAGAGGTGAAAGTACAAATGCTAAAACACAACTCTTTGATTGGTATAATGGTCAAATGACGATTGAAAAGGATATTTATTCCTCACACCTTTATAGTCAATCCAACAAAAAAGCAATCAATATTGAAAAAGTTGATCCCGTATATGGCTCTGAACCTAGATTAGAAGATGGTCGTGTAGTATTACGTGATAATTTTGATAAAATTTTTGAGAAAAACTCTAATGTTCTCGTTTTTGGTGAAGACTCGGGGAATATAGGTGATGTAAACCAAGGTTTAGAAGGTCTTCAAGAAAAATATGGTGAAGGAAAAGTCTCTGACGTTGGGATTCGGGAAGCAACTATTCTTGGACAAGGAATCGGAATGGCAATGCGTGGACTTCGTCCAATTGCAGAAATTCAATATTTGGATTATGTACTGTACGCACTTCAATTGATGTCAGATGATTTATCTACTGTTCAGTACCGTACAAAAGGAGGACAAAAAGCACCGGTTATTGTTCGTACACGTGGACATCGATTAGAAGGAATCTGGCATGCCGGTTCACCTATGGGAGGGATTTTAAATTTAGTACGAGGTATGCACGTTTTGGTCCCTCGTGATTTGACCAAAGCTGCCGGATTCTATAATACTTTATTACAGTCAGATGAGCCTGCTCTAGTAGTAGAAAGTCTAAATGGTTACCGATTAAAAGAAAAAATGCCGGAAAACCTTGGAGAATTTACTACTCCAATTGGGGAAGTAGAAATCACAAAAGATGGAAGTGATGTTACATTGGTTACCTATGGTTCTACTTGGCGAATCGTTACAGAAGCTGCTAAAGAATTAGCTACATTGGGCATTAGTGCTGAAATTATTGACATTCAGTCTTTACTACCATTCGATTTAAATCAGGACATTGTAAAAAGTTTAGAAAAAACAAATCGTTTAGTGGTTATTGATGAAGATGTTCCGGGTGGTGCTTCTGCTTTTATTCTACAAAAGATTTTAGAAGAACAAAACGGCTATTTCCATTTGGATAGTAAACCACTTACCATCACGGCAAAAGAGCATAGACCCGCATATGCTACGGATGGTGATTATTTTTCTAAACCATCGGTTGATAATATAGTAGAACAAGTTTATAATTTAATTCGTGAAACAAACCCAAGTGAATTTCCTGAATTATTTTAAAGACTAAAATTTATCTTCTATGAACTTTAATTTGGACTGATAATAGAAACTTGGTCAGGTTCAGCGTGTACTAAAACATCTGCTATTTCCGGAATTTTACTTTGTAATTCTTCCTTCAAATCATGGGCAATTTTATGTCCTTTTATCACACTTATGGTTCCATCTACAATCATATGTAAATCGACATAATAAACCATACCCGTTTTACGTACATGACATTTTTCTGTATCAATGACTCCCGGAACTGTAGTTGCAATCTCCCGAATTTTTCCAATTAAATCATCGTACATCTGTTCATCTAAAATTTCACCCAACACAGGTCTGAAAATTTTATACGCATTATAAACAATAATTCCCGAGGCAAATAATGCTGCCCAATCATCAGCAGATTCATATCCTTTGCCCATAAAAAGTGCTATGGAAATACCAATAAATGCCAAAATAGACGTAATCGCATCACTTCTATGGTGCCAAGCATCTGCTTTTAGTGAAGAACTGTTCGTTTCTTTACTTTTTCTTAGTACATACTGAAAAGATAACTCTTTGAATAAGATAATTCCAGCCAAAACATATAAAGTAAAAGCTTTTGGCGAACTATGTGGCGTTTTGATATTTTGAATGCTTTCATAAGCAATAATTGTTGCTGAAATTACCAAAAAACCAATAACAGCAAAAGTTGATATAACCTCAAATCGACCATGACCATAGGGATGATTAGCATCGGGTGGTTTGGTCGAGTACTTCAATCCAATCAACACCAAAAAAGAAGAAAACACATCCGCTGTGGATTCAATGGCATCTGCAATCAAAGCATAAGAATTACCCAAAACTCCTGTTACCCCCTTTGCCAAAGCAAAGCAAGCATTTCCTATAATGCTTAAAATAGAAGTCTGAATGGCTGTCTTTGCACTCATTAGTTTTATAATAAAATCCCCTGTTAGAAATCTGACAGGGGATATTAATTAGTTAATTTAATCTTTTTCTAAAAAGGGGTAACGATAGTCCGTTGCCGGAACAAAAGTCTCCTTCACAGTCCGAACTGAAACCCATCGCAACAAGTTCATTGCTGAACCCGCTTTGTCATTAGTCCCTGAAGCTCTTGCTCCACCAAAAGGTTGTTGCCCTACTACGGCTCCGGTTGGTTTATCGTTTATGTAAAAATTACCTGCTGAATTTTCCAATGCCTTTACAGCATATTGTAATGCGTATCTATCCTTTGAAAACACAGCTCCCGTCAAAGCATAAGTAGAAGTTCCATCTACTAATTCTAAGGTTTTTTCCCAGTCTTTGTCGGCATAAACATAAATTGTCAAAACCGGACCAAAAATCTCTTCTACCATACTTTCATATTTTGGATTGGTAGTTTGAATAACCGTTGGTTCGATGAAATATCCGACTTTATTGTCACATTTTCCTCCAAAAATTACTTCAGCATCTTTTGCTTTTTTTGCTCTATCTATATAGCCTTTTACCTTTTTGAACGAATTAGCATCAATTACCGCTGTTACAAAATTTGAAAAATCTTCCGGTGAACCCACTGTAATTGAGTCCAATGCTTTTTTCATTTCTTTCTCTACCTTCGTCCATAAACTTTTTGGAATATAGGCACGTGAAGCTGCCGAACATTTTTGACCTTGAAATTCAAATGCTCCACGAACCAATGCTGTCGCTACTTCTTTGGCATCTGCTGATTTATGTGCAATCACAAAATCTTTTCCTCCGGTTTCCCCTACAATTCTTGGATAGGTTTTGTGTTTATGGATGTTATCTCCAATTTGCTTCCAAAGCGCTTGAAATACGGAAGTTGAACCTGTAAAGTGAATTCCTGAAAAATCGGGATGTTCTATACACGTTTTTGCAGTTTCAGCACCTCCGGTCAAAACCATATTGATTACACCATCCGGCAAACCTGCTTCTCTGAATACATCCATGATAACCTGAGCTGAATAAATTTGCTTATCTGACGGTTTCCAAACCACTACATTCCCCATCAAAGCCATAGAAGCTGGAAGGTTTCCGGAAATAGCAGTAAAATTAAATGGCGTAATAGCAAATGTAAATCCTTCTAACGGACGGTACTCTACTCTGTTCCAAATTCCATCTGATGAAATCGGTTGGTCTGCATAAATTTGTGTCATAAACTCTACGTTGAAACGTAAAAAGTCAATTAATTCACAAGCAGAATCTATCTCTGCCTGAAAAGCATTTTTAGACTGACCAATCATGGTTGCTGCATTAATTTTTGCACGGTATGGACCGGCTAATAAGTCTGCTGCTTTGAGAAATATAGCGGCTCTATTTTCCCAAGGGAGGTCTGCCCAAGATTTTCTTGCTTTTAGCGCTGCATCAATTGCTGCTTGTACATCTTTCTGAGTTCCTTTGTGGTAATAACCAACTGTATGTTGATGGTCATGTGGCGGATGTATGGCTACTTTATCTCCACTTTTCACAACTTTGTTTCCTATATATTGAGGAATTTCAATTTCTTGTTTATACATTTTTTTGTAGGTTGTGAGCAATTCTTCACGCTCTGGCGAATCCGGTGCGTAAGATTTCACCTCTTCATTTCCTACAAAGGGTACTTGATATATTCCTTTTGGCATAACTTATACGTTTTGTTTATTTGAAAAATTGTTATGCGAAGATACAAAGTTCTTCTAAAAAAGTAATTGATTTATGACAAGTTCACTATCAAAGTTTTATCATAAAAAACTAATTTCTCGTATTTACTTCTCCAAATCCCATCAAAATATCATAACGAACTCCCCAAGGTCTGTAGTAAAATAGAGCTTGGTACAAATTTTCTGTTTGCCAAAAACTTCCGTTGATTTCTGATAAGCTAACTTTCTGAGTTGATTTGTCATAAACCGCATATTGGTAATTGTAATATCCTTGTTTTAGAAAAACCATTGTTTCCCAATAATTGTTTTCTGTTTTTTCCAATCTATATTCTGGTGCAAGTTGCCAGTCGTTAAAACCTCCTACTATGTATAATTCCTTACTCCCATCTGCATCATCAAATTCATCTATTGCAAAATACACCCAAGTATAGTCTGCTTCTGAACTGGAATTATTTTGATTTGACAAACGGACATTTCGAATATAAAAAGCACCGTTAACATCCGGTTCATCAAAATAGCCTAAGTTATATTTCTGAAAATCAGAACGCAATATGGTATGGTAAACACTGTCTTTCCGAAACACTCGCTCAGTAGTCAACGCTGGAACTTCTAGTGTTTTGGTGTCGAACCACAAATATTCAGAATTTCCTTCGAATAAATGATTTTGATCTTGATAAGTTAATTGTGTATTTCGAGTAAATTGAGGTCTTTTCAGTGTCAGGTTATCTTCCCAGTTTGTGTTTTTCATGATAAAAAGTGTAGCTCCATCTGGTGATTCTGTTAAGTTCACTTGTCCACTATTTACCGTTACATTTAGTCGTTGGTTTAAATCTCCTGAACCAATTGCTCGTTCCACCTGCATTCCCAAAGATATATTTCGGTTGTCATAAAGCGCAAATCGACGTGTGAAAATTGGTTTATTTTCATCTGTTGTATAAACTTTTACCACATAATTCCCCGGTAGTTTTAATCGGGAATTTTGATTGGGAAGTTGAATTTGATAATGGGTATAATTTTGATAGGTATTAAACGAATTTTGATAATCTCTGATATAATTGGAACTGTAGCCATCTATATACTCGGATTGAAAAATTCCAGACGGTGTCCAATCTGCATTGTAGTGTTCTATTTTATAATTGTATTCTTTGAAACCCGCTTCTAAATCATCAAAAGATAAAATCAGATATTCACCATCAATTGAGATAATGGGAGTCAAATCATTGGTTTGTGGGTTGAATAATTGAACGGTTTTTATATGTTCTGGTGACTGAATTTCAACGTATTGCTGTGAAAACCCAAACTGTATCCAAACAATTAATGTAATAAAAGTTAATTTTTGCATATTTTCAATCTATGAACTATTTTGATAAAACAGAATTTAACCTTATTTATTACGCTTTTACATCATTAATTTCTTCTACTTTATCAAAAACACTTTTCGCAAATGGACAAAGCGGATTGATTTTTAGGTGATTTTCACGAGCAAAATCTACCGCTGCCATAACCATTTTTTTACCAATACCTTGTCCTCCATAAGCAGCATCTACTTCTGTATGATCTATAATGAACATCTTGTCTCCTGCCCAAACATAGGTCATAAGCCCAGCTTGCGTTTCTCCATCTACTGCGGTAAATGCCCCCTTTTTCCCGTCATCTTCTCTTCTTATTTTCATATATATTTTATTAAATTCTATTTAACTCTAAATCTATTGTACTAATTTACTTTTAATTTCAATCGGGTTAGCTAAGGTTTTATGAATGGGACACCTTCCTCCTATTTCATAAAGTTTCTGTTTTTGTTCTTCCGTCAAATTTCCTTGAATCTGAATCTCTTTTGTAAAAATCGTTTTACCTTCTGTTGCATTCTTTTTAAAATCAACTTCTACTCTTACTTCTTCTAAATTCCACTGTTTATGGTTAGCATACATTCTCATAGTTGCAGCCGAACAAGCCGCCAATGCTGCAGATAATAGCTCACCCGGATCTGCTCCCAAATCTTTTCCTCCCACACTCATTGGTTCATCTGTTATAAACCAATGATCGTCAGTCGCAACGACTGTTCTAAAGTTTTCTTCTTTTATTACAGCTGTAACTTTTGGCATATTAATTAAGTATAAATTTTAGTTTCTAAACTTCTTTTGATAGAAATGAATCTCATCAAAAATAGCAAATTATTTTGGATAAATAACCGTGCGTATAGATTACCAAAGGCAAATTTAAGCCTACTTGTAATTTTTATATTACTAAATAAGTAAAGATCAATTTAACCAACTAAAATTGAATAATTTAAGTCATAGTATAGAAAAAAAATTGTAACTCATGAGAGTTTCAAAAACTATATATTATGAGATTCTTCTTTCTACTATTTACCATAGGAGCTTTGATTTTTGCATAAGAAAAAATTCATGAAAGAAATAAGTTTAATTCGTGATTCCATTGTGGAGTTCGATTACATGGATATAAATAATCAATTGGTTTTAAAATTCTTTCGTGCCAATTCTTTTCTCACCCGACTTAGTGATTCCGGTGTAATTCCCAAATACGATGCAACCATCAATTGCGGAACTCTAAGCAAAATATTTGGATAGAGTTTGACAAAGTCTAAATAACGGACTTCTGCTGTTGCGCTGATGAGTAAATTGATTCGTTTTTGTAAATGCCGGATGTGATTGTTGAGCGCATTCATATTAAATCGCTGAAAATCAGAGCTTATTTCGGATAATTTTTCAAAAAAACCGGACTCAATCAGAATAACTTCTGAGTCCTCAATTGCATCTATATATTGTTCAGAGACTTCATTAAACAATACACTGGAACGGTCTGAAATCAACCAGTTTTCCGGCGCAAATTGCAAAATATGTTCTTTTCCTTGTTCATCCATGGTATAAGCACGAAGTAAACCTTTTGCTACAAAAAAAGTATGGCTACAATTTTCTCCTTCATGTAGTAAAATTTCATTTTTCTTCACCAATCGCCGTTCAAGATTTTGGTCTATCATGTTTACAACTTCCGGACTTAGTTGAACAGATTTCTCTTGAAAATACGTTTTTAATTCATCAAACATTGAAAATAATTTGCTTCAAAGTACGTTAATATTTGTATTTTTCTACTATAAATTTTAAAGTATGATAGATTTTCATAATCCGGAAGCCTTCTTCTCGACACTTAAAAAAATTTCGCCTAAAGACCAGCCACAATTTGGGTTGATGACACCGCAACACATGGTGGAGCATTTAATTTTATTAGTAAAAATTTCCAATGGAAAAATTCCACAACTACTCATTTTTTCAGTAGAAAAAGCTGAAAAATGGAAGCAACGGCTTCTATATACTGATATGGAATTTCCAAAAGACATTAAAGCTCCCGGACTACCACAAGACTCTCTACTAGAGTTACATTTTGAGAATTTGACAGAAGCAATAGAAAAGCTAGAAAATGAGATAATAGATTTTTTTTCATACTTCCAAAACAACTCTGGAGTACATACAACACACCCAATACTCGGTGAATTGAATGAACTGGAATGGACTCTGTTTCACAGTAAGCATTTTACACATCATTTTAAACAATTTGGATTAATCTAAAAAAGGCAACCGATTGGTTGCCTTTGTATCTCTTTTTAAAAAAATTAATCCTTAATCCTTTAAAACAGAACGGGATATTACAATTTTTTGGATTTCGGAAGTCCCTTCATAAATCTGTGTAATTTTTGCATCACGCATTAATCGTTCTACATGATACTCTTTCACATAACCGTATCCACCATGGACTTGCACAGCTTCTACTGTAGTTTCCATTGCTACTTTTGAGGCAAAAAGTTTTGCCATTGCTCCTTCTTTGTCAAAGTTCTGTTTTTGGTCTTTTAACCATGCTGCATGTAAACACAAATGTCTTGCTGCATCTATGTTGGTTGCCATATCTGCCAATTTAAATGCAATCGCCTGATGGTTAGCAATTTCCTTTCCAAATGCTTTTCTTTCTTTTGAGTATTTCAGTGCTAACTCATATGCTCCACTTGCAATTCCTAGCGCTTGGGATGCTATCCCGATACGCCCCCCTGAAAGGGTTTTCATTGCAAATGTAAATCCAAATCCGTCATCACCGATTCTGTTTTCCTTGGGTACTTTTACATCAGTGAACATAAGCGAATGTGTGTCTGAACCACGAATACCCAATTTATTTTCTTTTGCTCCTACTTGGAACCCATCCATTTCTTTTTCAACGATTAGACAATTGATTCCTTTGTGTCCTTTTTCGGCATCTGTCTGTGCCATCACCAAATAAACAGAGGCTGTACTACCATTGGTAATCCAGTTTTTTGTTCCATTTAGTAAATAATGGTCTCCTTTATCTTCAGCCGTTGTTCTTTGTGATGTAGCATCTGATCCAGCTTCTGGCTCAGAAAGGCAAAATGCACCGATAATTTCACCGGTTGCCAATCGTGTTAAATATTTTTGTTTTTGTTCTTCTGTTCCAAATTTTTCCAACCCCCAACAAACCAGTGAGTTATTTACTGACATAACAACGGATGCCGATGCATCTACTTTTGAAATTTCTTCCATTGCCAAAACATAGGAAATAGTATCTAGCCCACTCCCTCCATATTTTGGGTCAACCATCATTCCCAAAAATCCCAATTCTCCCATTTTTTTAATTTGTTCTGTTGGAAATTTTTGGTGTTCGTCTCGTTCAATTACACCCGGTAATAATTCAGTTTGCGCAAAATCTCTTGCGGCTTGTTGTATCATTAATTGTTCTTCTGATAATTGGAATTCCATGTTGTTTGTTTTTTAGAATTTCAAATATAAGGTTTCTCTAAAAATTAAAAAATGTAGTGGAAAAATTAATTTGACTCTAATACTGATTTTGTTACTGTATGAAAGTTTGATTTTATAAATTCTGCCGTGTCTAACAAATAAGGTAATATTTTACTTTGTTGAACTATTTCTGAACTGTCAAATACTGAAAAAAATAATGCTATGTAATAAAAAAATGTACCCAATACCATCACATTTAATAAAATACCGAATACTGCTCCTCCAATCCGGTTAAATATTCCCAAACCAACTGTATGTGTAACTGTATGGATGATTTTGGCAATAATTTTTACTGCGAAATAGATTAGAAAAATTGTTGTAATTATGGAAACTATCGGTAGTAGCATTGGGGGTATGGACTCTATGCTTTCTATAAATGTTTGTGTTACTCCATAAAATTTAAATCCAACCCAAATCGCAACTCCTATGGCAACAAAGTTTAAGATGGATTTTATGAATCCTTTACGAAATCCCCAGATTGCTCCAAAAACGAGAATTAATCCTAAAAATAAATCCAACATATTCATTTATAAAATAGAATAAGGGTTACGCAGATTCTAGATGTTTTTCACTAATTTTTTTCAGTACACCGACAAAAGAGTCTATTTCTTCTTTTGTATTGTAACAGCTAAATGAAACCCTCAGTGGTGTGGTGGATTCTATTTGTTCCGGTGTCAATAGGTTTTCAATTACTGTTGAAACTTTGGATGCTCCTGAGCTACAAGCACTCCCCTGTGTTACAGCAATTCCTTTTAGTTCCAACTCAAATCCGATTAATGGATCTTTGAAAGGAAGCCTCACGCTAAGTACGGTATATAAACTTTTTTCTAAATCTGCTGATAGTCCGTTAAATTTAACTTCCGGAATATGAGTTTGTAATTGTTCTATCGTGTATTTTTTTAATTCTTCAATGTGATTTTTATGATTTTCTAAATCTTTTATAGACATTTCAAATGCTTTTGCCAACCCCACTACTCCATACACATTTTCGGTTCCTGATCGAAGGTTTCGTTCCTGTCCTCCACCTGTGATTTGTGGACGAAATCCGATTGTTTTTTTTATATAGGCAAATCCAACTCCTTTGGGACCATAAATTTTGTGAGCACTACATGAAGCAAAGTCTAAATTTAATGCTTTCAAATCCAACGAATAGTGTCCCATCGTCTGAACTGTATCTGTATGAAAATAGGCTTTGTTTTCCTGACACATTTTCTGAACACGTTCTACATCTAGCAAGTTTCCAATTTCATTGTTAGCATGCATCAATGTAACTAATGTTTTTTTATCAGAAGATTTTAATTTCTGTTCCAAATCTTCATAGTCAATTGTCCCTGTCTTATCTACTTTTACTTTCAACACCTCTACGTTATGCACCGTTTTCATCTCTTCTACCGTTTCTTTTACGCATTTATGTTCCAAGTCTGACGTAATAATTCGGGTAACTCCCAAAAAGTCAACTGACGAACGAATAATCAGGTTGTTGGACTCTGTTCCACAAGATGTGAAAATAATTTCAGACGAAGAGACATTGAGTAATTCTGCAATTTTTTTTCTGGACAATTCTAGTTTTGCTCGTGCTTCTCTACCGTATATGTGAGGTGATGAGGGATTTCCATAGATATTTTGCATACATTCTGCCATTGCTTCTATCACTTCCTTGTGTATGGGGGTAGAAGCAGCATTGTCCAAGTAAATTTTGTGCATTTGTGTGTTATTTTTTGTGTTAATTCTGTAAAATAAATTCAACCTCCGGATTCTGAACTTTATCAACCGCTACTATCAGTAGCGGACTGGTTATCGCCATTGTTGCCATTTCTCCAGATGAAGTTGTTTTGTAATATACTTTTATTTTGTTTTGGTCTTGGCTCACATTTTGTATTTTATACTGAGTTCCGCCACTGTTTCTACCGTCAAAATGTTGAGCAATAACTATTTTCTTAGTAAAATCTACTTTGGGTAAAGTTGACGTTTCGGAATAGAGATCTATACTTGATTTCCATGTATTTGAAAAGTCTTCTACACGGGTATAAACAATAGTCTTTTCTATTCCCTCACCACCATATTCTGATTGGTAGAGTATCGAAAAATTATTATTTTGAGTTGTTATTTGGGAGTTATTACAAGAAATCATCATCAAGTATAATCCAAAATAAAAAATTAAATTTCTCATTTTGATTGAATTTGACTCCAAATTTACCGATTTTTTTTGGGAAGAATTTTCTTTTACTCTTGTAAAAACTTAAAACGCATCAAATCCGAAGTCATAAAACGCCATTCGGGAGTTAACAGCTCTCCTTCTTTTAGTTGATACCAAGGGCTGTATTCAGCACTATTAGGGTTAGATAAAATTTGGATATCCTTTGCCGGTTGGAATCCTTGCGCCAATAGAAATATTTTTTCTCCGTCTGAATTTACTGCCAAATCAACTACAATAACGGCATGTCCGGTAGGTTGTGTATTCTGTACAAACACGTCTCCTATTTTTATATCATTTAATTTAATAGGTTTCAAATCGGCACAAAAACTTGGTGTAGATACTTTTTCCATTACAAAGTCTAAATATTCATCGAACTTTGATCTTGAATAATTTCCACTTACATACTCTACGTAGCTATATTTTTCTTTATTGTCATGAAACACAATATGATCATAGGCTTGACTCTTATAATAATATTCTGACATCAACCTTATCACAGCATCTGTTGAAGTTTGTAGGTTTTTTGGTGAATTGGGTAAGTCAACAATGGAAACGTAAACATCTTCCTGTGGCTTTACTTTACCCTCATTATACGTTACGGCATCTTCTGGTTTCAGGCTAAGGGTACGCAGATAATCTGCAAAAGTGTTGGGTGGTGTACTAATACGGTTATAGTTCAGTGGAACATCAAATCTTTCTAAAATTGTCTTTCCGTAATCATTTACCATAGGGGTACTTTCTGAAAAACTTAATGTACCTGAATACAAAAGTCCCTCTTGATTTACTGAATTACAAGAGACTAATCCAATTAAAATAATATATAAATAAAAGGATTTCATTTCTTATCTACTTTTACTAACCTAATCCATTTCTTACTTCTCAAATATTATTCCACTTTATTAATAATAATTAAAAAACCGCAACTTTAAAATTGCGGTTTTCATATTACTCTTTTTTGTATTTAAATTTATGATTCACAGCTACTACAGCTTACTAAATTGGTAACCATCTCTTTAGAAACGCTCTGACTTCTTTGGTAGTACAGTGTTTTCACTCCCAATTTCCATGCTTCAATAAGCAAATTGTTAACTTCTTTAATTGGTAAATCTGCTGGGATATTAATATTTAAACTTTGTGCTTGATCTACATATTTTTGTCGGATAGATGCTTGTTGAATAATTTCCAATTGACTAATTTCTTTAAATGTTTTGAAAACTGCTTTTTCATGATCTGTCAATCCTTCTAGCTGCTGAACGCTTCCTCCATTTAGCATGATGCTTCTCCAAGTATCTTCATTGTCCATTCCTTTTTCTTTCAACAGCTCAGCAAGGTATTTATTTTTTCGCATGAAGTTTCCTTTGGAAAGTCCTGCTTTGTAATAATTACTACTGAATGGCTCAATTCCGGGAGATGTCTGCCCTAAAATAGCGGATGATGAAGTCGTTGGAGCAATTGCCAAAGTAGTTGTATTTCTACGTCCATATTCTCTCAACAATTCAGGCTCACCGTATATTCTCGCCAATTCTTGTGTTGCTTTGTCTGCTCTTTCCTGTATGTGTTTGAAGATTTGAGTAGTTAACATTTTGGCTTCTAGACCCTCAAACGGTATCATATTCTTTTGTAAATAAGAATGCCAACCCAAAGCACCTAACCCTAAAGCTCTGTGTCTTTTTGCAAAACGATTTGCTGATGCTAAATAATGATTACCTTCTGTTTTCTCTATAAATTCCTGTAATACAGCATCTAAAAAGAAAATAGCTAATTTTACGGCTTCTGTATCTTTCCACTCATCATAAAGCTCTAGGTTCATGGATGACAAGCAACAAATAAATGACTCGTCTTCTGCAGAAGGCAACATGATTTCGGAACATAGATTACTTCCATAGATACGCATATTTAAATCTTTGTAAACCTGTGGTTTATTTCGATTTATATTATCCGAGAAGAAAATATAAGGTAATCCTTTTTGCTGACGGCTTTCCAATACTTTTGCCCAAACTTGACGTTTTTCTGTATCTCCATCAATCATTTCCTGCATCCAATAATCAGGTACACAAACTCCTGTAAATAAATTTTGAATTGGATTTCCTATACTTTTTATTTTCAAAAACTCCTCAATATCAGCATGGTCAATATCTAAATAAGCAGCAAATGCACCTCTTCTCACTCCCCCTTGAGAAATGGTATCCATTGCTGTGTCAAACAATTTCATGAAACTAACAGCTCCACTACTTTTTCCATTATCAGTTACAGCACTTCCTCTCTCACGCAACGACCCAAAATAACCGGAAGTTCCACCTCCGATTTTCGTCTGCATAATTACTTCTCCCAATTTATGGGTAATTCCCTCTATACTGTCTGGAATGTAAACGTTAAAACACGAAATGGGTAAACCTCTTTGTGTTCCCATATTTGCCCAAATGGGTGAGCTTAAACTCATCCAACCACGTTCTATCATTTCTTTAAAAGGCTCTATAAGTTCCGGCTTGTAAAGTCGTTTTGCAGCGGCTGTTGCTATACGCTCTATTGCTCCTTCTACGGTTTCTCCTTTTAACAAATATCCTCTATTTAAAATCTGCTCACTTTCTTCGTTTTTCCACCAAAGTTTCTCCATCATCTCTGGTTGAGTTGAAGCCTGTATAGGGAGTTCGTTATTGTTTTCCATGGTCGTTGTACTTGAGTTTTGTTTGTTAAAATAAGTCATTGGCTGTGATTGATTTGTCATGCTTTGTATAATCGGTTGGTCTTTTGGCAAAAAAGTCATCTAAACTATTGGCAAACACTTCTTCTTCAAACCATGCCATTGGTTTAAAGTGTTCATCTGTAACGTTATAAATTGGTTTTAAGTCAACTTTCTTCATGCTGTCATCTACTCTGTATTTCATAAAGTTCAGCAAATTGGTTTTATTAACCGTTTCTATTTCCCCTTCTGTAAAAATCCAATCAAGTATTTTACCTTCTACTTCAATTGAACTTTCGACTGTTTCTCTTATAAAATTTTGTGTTTCCTCATCAAAGAAATCAGGAAATTCTTCACGAATTTTATTTACGATATAAATTCCGGCATTTGCATGAATTTGCTCATCAATCGATGTCCAAGCAATGATGTTACTTACATTTTTCATATATCCTTTGAATTTGGTAAAGGACAAAATGATGGCAAATTGGCTAAATAGAGATACGTTTTCTATTAGTATAGAAAATAATATTAATGATACTACATATTTTTTATGGTCTTCTGAACGAGCATCTTTTAGTGCTTCGTTTAAATAGTCTATTCGTTCTCGAATTACGGGAACGTCTAGTAATTTTTCAAATTCATCATTGTAACCTAAAACTTCCAGTAGTCGGGAGTAAGCCTCTGAATGTCTAAATTCACACTCAGCAAATGTGCTTCCTAATCCGTTGAACTCCGGTTTAGGAAAGTGTTTGTATATATCTCCCCAAAATGTTTTCACAGCAACTTCTATCTGTGCAATTGCCAACAAACTGTTCTTTATCGCAGTTTGTTCTGCCGGCGTTAAGTGTGAGTGAAAATCTTGCGTATCAGCTGTAAAATCAACTTCGCTATGTACCCAAAATGATTTGTTTATGGCATCTGTAAATTGTAAAATGCCAGGGTATTCAAATGGTTTGTAATTAATTCTACGATCAAATATGGACATAAGGCTACATTTTTAAATTATTTTGACAATTTTTCGCTTAATTATATTTCCAAATTAATGCAGTCGAGTAAATCATTCAATTGTTAAAAATCAAATCAATTCAGATTCAAAACTTTGACTAATTTCTGGTTGATTATTTTGGTGATTTCAAAAATAGAACATCCTTTTGGTAAGTTGACCTTGATTCGACAAAAGTAATCAATAGTTTTTCAACAGAAAGTTAATTAACTATAAAACAGATAGATACAATCTTATCATTTTTGTCTTTTTCTTTACAAAAAAGTAGAAAACGGGTTACAGTAAAGCTATCAAAAACTACTTTATAAAAAATCCTAAAGTCAAAACTTTAGGATTTTATCAACATTTGTTTGTTTTTTATTTAAATCTTAACGAGCAACGTTTACAGCTCTTGTTTCACGAATTACCGTAACACGAACTTGCCCCGGATAGGTTAATTCATTTTGGATTTTATCTGTAATTAAAAATGATAGTTCCGAAGCTCTAGAATCATCTACTTTTTCACTTTCTACCATCACTCGGAGCTCTCTACCGGCTTGTATAGCAAAGGCTTTTTCTACCCCATCAAAACTTAACGCTGTTGCTTCTAAATCTTTCAGTCGTTGAATATACGACTCTACAACTTGCCGTCTTGCTCCCGGTCTTGCACCACTAATCGCATCGGCTACTTGTATAATCGGTGAAATTAGAGAAGTCATTTCTATTTCATCATGGTGCGCCCCGATTGCATTTATCACTTCAGGGTGCTCACCGTACTTTTCTGCCCACTGCATTCCTAAAATAGCATGTGGAAGTTCAGACTCTTGCTCCGGCACTTTTCCTATATCATGCAACAATCCGGCTCTTTTGGCTAGTTTAGGGTTCAAACCTAACTCTGCTGCCATCGTCCCGGCTAGGTGCGCCACTTCTCTTGAGTGTTGTAATAAATTTTGCCCATAAGATGAACGGTATTTCATTCTTCCTACAATTTTTACTAAGTCTTTATGTAACCCATGAATCCCTAAATCCAGTATAGTTTTTTTCCCTACTTCTATAATTTCGTCTTCAATCTGTTTGGTTGTTTTAGCTACAACTTCTTCAATTCTTGCCGGGTGAATACGTCCGTCTGTTACTAATCTATGCAGTGAAAGTCTTGCTATCTCTCTTCGTACGGGGTCAAAGCAAGATAATATAATTGCTTCCGGTGTATCATCTACGATTACTTCTACTCCGGTTGCTGCTTCTATTGCTCGAATATTCCGCCCTTCACGACCTATAATTCGGCCTTTTACCTCATCAGACTCTATGTTAAATACAGAAACGGCGTTTTCAACAGCTTGTTCTGTCCCGATTCTTTGGATGGATTGAATGATTATTTTTCGTGCTTCGTTCTTTCCATTCAATTCAGCTTCTGCCATAATTTCTTGCACTTGAGCTTGTGCCTTGCTTTTGGCTTCATCTTTTAGTGTTTCCATCAGTTCAGCCTTTGCTTCATCAGCCGTATAATTGGCTACTTTTTCTAGTACCTCTACTTGTTTTTTGTGTAAAGTGTCAACTTCTTTTTGTTTCAAATTCAGCTTGTCTTGTCTTGACTGAATACTATTTTGTTCGTTTTTCAACAAATCTCTTTTTCGTTGTAAATCAGACAAATCTAGTTTAAATTTATCTTCTCTTTCTTTGAATTTTGATTCTGATTCTGATAGTTTACGTTCTCTCTGATTGATGGTTTCTTCGTGTGCTGATTTTAGCTCTAAAAATTTTTCTTTTGCTTGAAATATTTTTTCTTTTTTGATAGCTTCTCCTTCTTTCGTAGCATCATCTATCAAATTATCTGCTTTTCTTTTGGCATTGTCTACTAAAATTTGGTTTTCCTTATCAACCGATTTTTTAGCAAAGAAGTAACTAATTATAGCTCCGACTATCAGTCCCACTACTCCACTTATAATACTTATTGTATCCATTTTTTCATTTATTTAGGTCATAAAAAATCTCACATTAGTTGCGTAAGTTTTGCGTAAACTCCTAAAAACAGGATTTGGGCTATTTCGTCAGTCAAAAATCCACCGTCAAATAATTTGAACAACTTTCGTTGCGTGGCCCGCTTTCCGGACGACTTTTACCCGGTTACAAAACTGGCGTTGAGTTTACCAAAATAGTTAGAACTAATGTGAGATCATATTTTTACTGTATTTAAACAGCTGAGCGTCTTTGTTATTTTAATTGTTTAATTCTAATTCTTTATCTATGAATTCAATTAATCTTTTCATTTTTTCATTTAGTTCAGAGTCATTACCTGTACTGGCTTGTTTTTGTAAATTTAACTTAGATGCCATTTGCAAGGCGACCATAGAGATTGCGTCTTGCTTATCTGTCACGGCATACTGTTCTTCAAACTCTTGAATCAAACGGTTTATTTCTTTCCCTGCATTACGTACAGCAAGCTCTTCTTCTGCATTTACTGTCAAAGGATAGTGCCTTCCTGCTATGTTAATTTTCACTCTCAGCTTACTCATCCTTTTTCATTTTTAATTTGTGCAATACAAACGTCCAATTCTTTAATAAGTTTGTTGACTCGTAGTTTCATCAATCTTCTGTGTTCACTTTCTCCCAACATTGCATTTGCTACTCTCAGCCTTTCATTATCATCTTTTAGGCTCAACACTTCAGTTCTTGACGATTTTAAACTTTTTTTCAGTACTTCAATCTCTTCTACTAACGTCTCTTTTTCTTTTTTAATATCATGATAAGCTCCAACCAATTGGTGTAGCTTTTGTTCAAGTTTTATGAAATTTGATTCACTTTGATTCATTTGATAAGAGAACTTTTTTCGTCCTAACTTATTTAAAGCAAAGATAACATTTTTAACATTAGTTCTATAAATTTCCTTTCTAAATTATCGGAGTTAAATCTATAGACTTTCTCGTAAATTTCTATTTTTGTCCAAATTTGAACCAAATGAAAAAGCTAACTGTGTTATTTTTGGGTTTATTTACACTCAATGCCTGTGCACAAAATTCAAGTGATGAAACTAACTCAACACCTAATTATCCAAAAGGAGAGTTTCGAAATCCTCTTGGGATTACCAATTATTTATCAGGAAACTTTGCTGAACTTAGAAACAACCATTTCCATAGTGGAATTGACATAAAAACAAATCAAAAAGAGGGGTACAACATTTACGCTACTGGTGATGGTTATATTTCCAGAATCAATGTTTCACCTCGTGGATACGGAAATGCGCTCTACATTGATCACCCAAATGGTTATACTTCAGTTTACGCACATCTACAAAAGTTTAGTCCTGAAATTCAGGAATACGTTCGGAATTATCAATATAAAAACGAAACTTTTGCAGTCGAAATCTATCCAAAAGCAAATGAACTTCCAGTAAACTCTGCTGATATAATTGCTATTTCAGGAAATTCCGGTGGCTCCGGTGGTCCTCATTTACATTTTGAAATTCGTGATACCAAAACAGAAGAGCCTATTAACCCGTTTCTTTTTGGGTTTGATGTACCGGATACGAGTGCCCCGCTTATAAATGGCTTGTATCTCTACCCTATAAACGGAAACGTTAATGGTAAAATAAGCAGACAAGTTATAAACAGTGGTTCAACTTATTCAGCTTCAGGAAAAATTGGGTTAGGCATTAAAACTTATGACAAACATAATGGTGCTTCCAACATGAATGGAATTTATCAAATCAATGTCTATGTGAATAACTCACCTCATTATACTTATACCGCTGAACGATTGAATTTTGATACAACTCGTGCAATAAATTGTTTGGTAGATTATGGAGACCGTATGAAAAACAATAGTTGGGTATATCAATTGTATAAAAAAGATGGAGATCCTCTAAAAATGTATTCTAATTTGAAAAACAATGGTATTCTTGACTTAGAAGAAGGAAAAGAGTATCAAGTAAGAATAGAAGTTTTGGATTATGCTGGTAACAAAAAAGAAGCAAAGTATAAACTGATTGGAAAAACTCCACCAACAGAAGTTCCACCTAATAACGATGATGTGATTTTTCATTGGAATAAAGAAAATTATTTCACAAAAGATGGGATTGAAATATTTCTACCTAAAGGGGTAATCTACGAAGATTTAAATCTCAAATTTCGAAAGACAGAAAATAATAAGTTTTATATTCACGATTGGAACACACCGGTTCACAAATACTATACGGTTGCAATAGAGCCAAAAGGAATTTCTACTGCACAATTGGACAAAGCCATTTTGGTGAGAGAGTACCAATCACGTGGTTCTTGGAAAAAAGAGTACATCACTGCTGAATACAAAAATGGAAAAGTTGTAGGAGAAGCAAGGTATTTTGGTGCATTTTCCGTAGGAATTGACAATACCAAACCACAAATTACAGCAATCAATATCAAAGAAAATAGTACATTTACCACTTCCAAAGGAGTTGTTCGCTTCAAAATCAGTGACAGCCAATCTGGAATAGCAGATTTTGACGCTTATGTTGATGGAAAATGGATCTTGACAAACTATGACAAAAAAACAAAATCCTTGACCATTGATTTAAATCGTGAAGGAATCACAACTGGAAAACACCAATTAGAATTAAAAGTTTGGGATGAAAAAAACAATACAGCCACCTACACCGCAAATTTCAATAAAAGCTAGTCTTTTATTCATTTTTTGTTTACTTACAAGTTTTTCACTAGCACAACAAGCAACTGTAAAGGGAAAAGTACTTGATGAAGATAAATTCCCCTTAGTTGATGTTTCCGTTACAGACGGTAGTAATACTGTCTATACAGATGGTAATGGAAATTTCAGCTTGGACATACCTGCAGAAATTGATGTAACCATACTATTTGAACAAGAAGGTAGAATACCCTATTCAGAGAATCTATATCTCAGTACTGGAGAAACAGTTGAGAAAAATATTTTGATGGCTTCAGATGAATTTTCAGTCATCGAATTAGAAAAGGCTGTCATTTTTCAGTCCAAACCAAAACCCCTAAACAGTATTTCTCTGAGTCCTGAAGAAATGGAGACCAACATTGGACTGACCGGTGGTGTAACTGAAATGCTAAAAAGTTTACCTTCTGTAAGCTCTAATACCGAACTAAGTTCGCAATATATGGTTCGTGGAGGAAATTATGATGAAAATTTAATCTACGTCAATGGAATTGAAGTTTACAGACCTCAGCTCATCCGTTCCGGTGAGCAAGAAGGCTTAGGTTTTATCAATCCTTCTATGACTGACGCTGTAAGTTTTTCTGCCGGAGGCTGGGAGGCAAAATATGGTGATAAAATGTCCAGTGTTTTGGATATAATCTACAAAAGACCAAGAAGTTTTGAAGCCACACTTGAAGCGAGTTTAATGGGAGGAAGTTTGACTGTTGGCGGTGCTTCTAAAAACAAAAAACTATCAGCCATTATTGGAGCACGGTATCAAAACCGGAATTTAGTCCTCAACACTTTGGATGGTGAAAGTGATTTCAACCCAGTTTATTATGACGTTCAAGCCAATGTGAATTACCGGTTTAATTCTAAGTGGGAACTATCCTTTTTGGGAGCAAAAACCGAAAGTAAATTTGAGTTAGAGCCGAAAAACAGAGAAACAAAGTTTGGTACACTAGAAACACCTCTTAGTCTAACTGTTTACTACGAAGGAAATGAGGAAGATAAATTTACAACAGAGTCCGGCTCACTATCACTACGTCACAAGCCCAATTCAAAATTAAATTTAATTGTAGACGCATTCGCTTTTCATTCAAAAGAAAAAGAATATTTTGATATATATGGTGCATATTTAATTAATGAACTAGATGGAGATGGAAATGCTAGCTTTACTTATGATATAGGAAGTCAAATTGACCATGCCCGAAATAATTTTGATGCTTTGGTAATGGGAGCTCAGCATAGAGGACATTATAAATTTAACTCTAATAATGATTTAGAATGGGGTGTAAAATATCAACATGAAGATATTCGTGATTTATTAAATGAGTGGCAATATCTAGATTCAACCGGATATTCTGTTCCCAATGTGTTTAATCCAGGGGTTCTAGACGAAAGTAACTTAATTTTAAACTATAGTATTTCTGCTAAAAATAAATTAGCCTCTAATCGTTTTTCAGCCTATGCGCAGTACACCAAAAAGTTCTTTTGGGGTAACTCTAAAGTAATGATAAACGGAGGAATAAGAACTACTTATTGGGATTTTAATGAGGAACTCAACCTTAGCCCTCGCGTTCAAATTGCCCTAAAACCAAAATGGAGACATGATATGCTTTTCCGCTTCAATACGGGAATTTATTACCAACCACCATTTTATAGAGAAGTAAGAGATTTATACGGTAATTTAAACAATAAAGTTAAATCTCAACAATCCATTCATTTTATATTAGGTCATGATTATGAATTTGAAATGTGGAACAACCCGTTTAAATTGACAACAGAAGCCTACTATAAAATCTTTAATGATTTAAATCCTTATTTTGTTGATAACGTTCGCATTCGCTACATAGCAGACAATAATGCCAAAGGATATGCTTACGGTGCAGACATGCGTCTATTCGGGCAGTTTGTTCCAGGTGTTGACTCATGGCTAAGTTTATCTTACTCCAGAGCCTATCAAAATATAGATGACCGAGGAAATATTCCAATGCCAACCGACCCTAGGTTTAAAGCATCCATCTTCTTCCAAGACTATATGCCCATGTTACCTTCATTTAAAGTAAATGTAAATTTGGTATATGCTTCAGGATTGCCAAATGGTGCTCCTTCTTTTACCGACCCGTACGATTACCAAAATTATTTAACAGATTATAAAAGAGTGGACATTGGTTTTATAAAAGAATTTATCAATCAAAACGAATTAAAAGCCAAAAGAAATTTCTGGAAGAACTTTAAAGAGTTATCACTAGGAGTTGATTTATTTAATATTTTTGATATCCGAAACAAAATTAGCAATACTTGGGTGCGAGATGTAAACACTTCTCAAATTTACGGTGTACCAAACCGACTGACCGGTAGGTTTATCAATGCTAAAATTCGCATGAAGTTTTAAAATCAAAAAAATAGATTCCTATCAATTTCACTGTCAAACTGTCACAAGTACGTACGTTGGCAATATTTTTGTCATTAGAATCCACAAATTATAAAAAGAATGTCGGAGAATATAGTAAACGAAGAGTTAAATGATGAAATTCTTGAAAATCAAGAAATTATTGAAGAAAACCTTGGAGAAGAAAAATCAGAAATAGAACTATTAAAAGAGGAACTTCAAAAGGAAAAAGAGCAATATTTACGTCTGTTTGCCGAATTTGACAATTTCAAAAAAAGAACAAGTAAAGAGAGGTTAGATATATTCAAAACAGCAAATTCAGAAGTAATTTCAGCTTTACTTCCTGTACTAGATGATTTTGAAAGAGCCACAAAAGAACTTGAAAAAGAAAGTAATACCGAAGCACTTCAAGGCATTCAATTAATTCACAACAAATTAATTGAAACCTTACGTGGAAAAGGATTAAAGACACTTGAAATCAGTCAAGGAGATAATTTTGATACTGACAAGCAAGAAGCCATCACTCAAATACCTGCACCTACAGAAGAATTAAAAGGAAAAGTAGTTGACGTTGTAGAAACGGGCTATTCACTTCATGACAAAATCATTCGTTATGCAAAAGTAGTGATTGGTCAATAAATAAAATTAAAATGGCAAAAAGAGACTATTACGAAATACTAGGTGTTTCCAAATCTGCAGACGCAAGTGAAATTAAAAAAGCATACCGGAAACAAGCATTAAAGTACCACCCCGATAAAAATCCGGGAAATAAAGAAGCTGAAGAAAAGTTCAAAGAAGCTGCCGAAGCCTACGAAGTGCTAAGCGACCCGCAAAAAAAGCAACGGTATGACCAATTTGGACATGCAGGTATGGGTGGAGCCGGTGGATTTGGAGGTGGTGGAGGCATGAATATGGAAGACATATTCTCTCACTTTGGAGATATTTTTGGTAGTGGATTTGGCGGCGGATTTGGGCAGCAACAAAGAGGTCCAAGACGTATGAAAGGTTCAGACTTACGAATTCGAGTAAAATTGAATTTGGAAGAAATGATGAACGGAGCTACCAAAAAAGTAAAAGTAAAAAGACTAAAACAAGCCGAAGGTGTAACTTTCAAAACATGTAGCACCTGTAACGGTTCTGGCTACCAAACCAAAGTAACCAATACATTTTTAGGACAAATGCAAACCACTGTTCCTTGTGGCACTTGCCAAGGGCTTGGTAAAATTGCAGACCATATACCGTCGGGAGCTAATAACCAAGGGTTAACAAAAGTAGAAGAAACCGTTGAAATAAAAATTCCTGCAGGAGTTCGAGACGGAATCCAGCTACAAGTTTCCGGAAAAGGAAATGATGCTCCGTTTGATGGCGTTCCAGGAGATTTATTGGTTATTATTGATGAGGAAGCCCATGCTGATTTAAAACGAGATGGAAATAATCTTCACTATGATTTATACATTTCATTTTCAGATGCCGTTTTAGGGGGGTCAAAAGAAATTCCTACGGTCAATAATAAAGTAAGAATAAAAATAGACAAAGGAACTCAGTCAGGAAAAGTACTTCGTCTAAAAGGACAAGGAATACCTAGTCTAAATGGATATGGTAGTGGTGATTTATTTGTACACATCAACGTTTGGACTCCTGAAAAATTAAACAAAGAACAAGAATCTTTTTTTGAAAAAATGATAGAAGAAGAAAACTTCCAACCTCGCCCATCAAAAAATGAAAAATCTTTCTTTGACAAAGTAAAAGAAATGTTTAGTTAGAAATTAAAATTAGTCCTAAAATATAAACCCTGAATAAATTTTTCGGGGTTTTTCATTTTCTGCTTATAGTACATTGATTATTTTTACAAAAATTAAACTCAAAATGAATACAATCAATTGGCAAACGATAAAAGAATATGAAGATATAACATTTAAAAAATGTGATGGCGTAGCACGAATTGCGTTTAACCGTCCAGAAGTTCGAAACGCCTTTCGCCCCAAAACAGTCTTTGAACTACTTGATGCCTTTCAATATGCTGAGGAGGACCGAGAGATTGGTGTTATTTTACTAACCGGTGAAGGACCTTCTCCCAAAGATGGAGGTTGGGCTTTTTGTTCGGGTGGTGACCAACGCGTTCGGGGGAAAAAAGGCTATGAAGGTGAAGACAGAGTAGGACGCTTAAATATTCTAGAAGTTCAACGCTTGATTCGTTTTTCTACCAAAGTGGTAATTGCCGTAGTCAATGGATGGGCAGTCGGTGGTGGACATTCACTTCATGTGGTTTGTGACATGACAATTGCTTCAAAAGAACATGCTATTTTCAAACAAACCGATGCTGATGTTGCTAGTTTTGATGGTGGGTTTGGTTCTGCTTATTTAGCTCGACAAGTTGGACAAAAACGAGCAAGAGAAATTTTCTTTTTAGGGTTAAATTATTCAGCACAAGAAGCGTTTGACATGGGGATGGCAAATGCTGTTGTACCTCATGACGAATTGGAACAGTTTTCATTTGGCTGGGCACAAGAAATTTTAACAAAATCACCAACCGCTATAAAAATGCTAAAGTTTGCCTTTAATTTAATTGATGATGGGTTGATAGGGCAACAGGTTTTTGCCGGTGAAACCACTCGTTTAGCTTATGGAACCGATGAGGCAGAAGAAGGAAGAAATGCCTTTCTAGAGAAACGAAAACGTAATTTTGACAAATTCAGATAGTACAAAGGAGACCATCACCTCTTTTCTATAGTCCTTGGGCTAGTAAATTATAATCCCTACATTCGCACACTAAATCAGTCATTTTTATTCAATGGAAGAAAATTCACAAATTCCCTCCGTTTGGAAAAATAAAGAATTTGTTGCCTTTATCTTTTTGCGATTTTCACTGATTTTTGCACTTTTCATTCAAAGTACTTCTGTAGCATTTGAAATTTTCCGTATTACACAAAAAGAAATTTATTTAGGACTCATTGGCCTTTTTGAATTTTTCCCCATTCTAATTACCGCAATCTATGCCGGACAATTGGTTGATAAATTGGATAAAAAAATGGTAATAAAAAGAACCATTGGAACCTTTATGTTTGCTTCTTTTATTTTACTTATCGTAAATTTTCCTACAGTACGAAATGAGGTAGGAACGACTGTATATTTAGGGATTTGTTATTTTGCTTTTTTTATTTTGGGACTAACCCGTTCCTTTAGTGGTCCGGCTGTTTTTTCACTATTAGCGTTAGTTGTACGAAAAGAAAATTACCAAAAAGCCATCCCACTAAGTTCATCAGCATTTATGATTGGAGCAGTATTAGGTCCTTTGGCAGGAGGTCTTATTTTAGCAGCTTTTGGGGTAGAAGCCGCATTAGGAACTGCTTTTGTAATTATGTGTATTTCTCTATTTATGATTTTTAGAATTTCACCAAAACCTGCACCTGAAATTGAGTCTAAATCAGTTGAATCTTCGTGGAAAAGGATGAAAGAAGGGTTAAAATTTATTTGGGCAACACCTATTATTTTAGCTGTTTTGAGTTTAGATATGTTTGCTGTTTTTTTTGGTGGAGCAGAGTCTTTACTTCCGGCTGTTACTGAAAAAGTACTCCAAGCCGGCTCCGTAGAGTTTGGATGGCTCCGTTCTGCACATGGAATTGGCTCACTTATCATGATGTTTTTTCTATCTTCTCTCCCATTATTAAAAAATAGTGTTGGATTCAAATTACTAGGAAGTGTTGCCTTATTTGGGCTTTGTATTATTATTTTTGGGCTTTCGAAAAGTGTTTATTTATCCTTTTTTATATTAATGTTAGGAGGTGCTTTTGATGCCGTCTCTATGATAATCCGACAAAGCATTCTCCAATACAAAACACCTGAAAATTTAAAAGGCAGAGTATCCTCTGTCAATAGTATTTTTGTAAGCAGTTCTAACGAATTAGGTGCTTTTGAAAGTGGTGTTACAGCTAGTTTAATGGGACTCGTTCCTGCAATTGTTTTTGGTGGGACAATGACAATTATAACGGTTGTAGTAATTGCTCTTTCTATAAAAGCAATTCGCTATGTGAAATTAGAGTAAATTACACTTACATTTGCACTAACATGAAAAAATGGATTGCCGCAGCTCGACTGCGAACTTTACCTTTGTCTATCAGTGGAATTATTTTAGGTTCTCTCATCGTTCTTTCTGAGGGGTTTTGGAATTGGACAATTTTCATCTTGGCATTCCTTACTACTTTATTTTTACAAGTCTTATCTAATTATGCAAACGACTATGGTGATGGTGTAAAGGGAACTGACATTGAACGAGTTGGAGAGAAAAGAGCCGTAGCTTCGGGTGAAATTTCTGCTCTACAAATGAAAAATGCCGTTATTTTATTTAGCTTTTTATCGGCTATAACTGCTTTTTTATTGATTTATATTTCATTCAAAGAAGATTTTTTGTGGGCTATCCTTTTTCTATTTTTAACTTTTGCCTGTGTTTGGGCTGCCATCAAATACACTGTTGGAAAGAATGCCTATGGATATGCCGGAATGGGTGATATTTTCGTCTTTTTATTTTTTGGAATTATTTCTGATTGGGGTAGTTATACGCTTTACCAACATGAAAATTTTAATTTGTTGATTTTTCTACCAGCGGCTTCAGTAGGACTGCTCAGTACTGCTGTTTTGAATTTAAACAATATGCGTGACATAGAAACAGATGGAAAAACGGGAAAACATACTGTTCCTCTCCGGATAGGGTTTGAAAATGCTAAATTTTATCAAACCTTATTGATTTTGATTCCATTTATTTTAGCAGGAATTTATTTGGTTTTAATCAGAAAAACAGAATGGTTTCATTTTATATATTTGTTACTTGTCGTTCCTTCTTTTATTTTTTTGAAAACTCTTTTTAGAACAAGTAAACCTTATTTACTAGACAAAGAATTGAAAAAAGTAGCTTTGTTGACTTTGGCTTTTTCTTTACTTTTAGGAATTGGTTTAAATCTTTAAAAAATTTATATAATGAAAATAACCTATTTAGGACATGCTTCACTAGGGATTGAAGTTAATGGAAAATCATTAATCGTTGACCCTTTTATATCTGCCAATGAGTTAGCCAAGAGTATTGATATTAATGACTTAGCGGCTGATTATATTCTTTTAACTCATGCACACCAAGATCATGTGTTGGATGTGGAATGTATTGTAGAGCAAACTGGTGCTACAATTATTTGTAATGCTGAAATGTCTTATTACTATGCCAATAAGGAGTTCAAAACTATTGGGATGAATACCGGAGGTGTTTTCTCTTTTGATGGGATTCGTATAAAGTCAACCATTGCTTTTCATTCTAGTTCTTTTGCTGACGGGACGTATGGAGGAAACCCGAACGGATATGTATTGGAAGCTGATGGTAAAAAGGTTTACATAGCTGGTGATACTTCTCTTACTTATGAGATGAAACTAATTCCTGAAACCATTGGACAATTGGATCTAGCAATTTTGCCTATTGGTGATCACTTTACTATGGGAATTGAAGATGCTTGTACGGCTGCTAATTTTATTCAGTGTAATAAAATTTTAGGCTATCATTATGATACTTTTCCACCTATAAAAATTAATCACGAAGAGGCTAAAAAACACTTTATCTCTCATAGTAAGGAACTACTTTTACTCCCAATCGGAGAAAGTCTTATTTTATAGTAAAATAAATTGTCAAAAATAAAAAGCCCCAACTAATGTTGGGGCTACACTATTCAAGTAACTAATTTAGATTATAATTACTTTTTAATAATCTTAAAGGTTTCTACCTGTCCTCCCTCTAATACTACTTTGAACACATATGTACCCGTTGGTAACATTGATAAATTTAGCTGTCCATTGGCTACTTTTGAACTTGACAACACTTGCTGTCCTACCAAGTTATATACTGATACTGACTCTACTTCTTTCTTGGATGTTATGTTCAATTCGTCTTGTACCGGATTGGGATAGTAACTGAAATCAAATGAACTTAGGTCTCCTAAACCTAATTCGTTACACTCTCCTGATATTTCATATACATAATCAGATGTCCCTACTAACCATCCTCCTGATTCATCATTTGAAAATGCTCCAAAATCTCCCTGACTTTGTACTGTCGTTGATTCCCAAGCTAAGGCATCTGACTGGATTTCCATCCAATACTTACTTGTAGAACTTCCTTCTAACACTACTGGAGTATCTAAACTAACTGTATATTGTACAAAGTCATAGCCGAAGTTATTTCCTGTTACGGTTTCGCTTTCTATTGTTCCCGTTACATTGGCTATCTCTGCTCCCGGTACCCCTGTTTCGTCTTCATAGAAAATAAAAGTGAAGTTTGTCGCATAGTCTACAACTGTTGGTTTTACTGTATCTATTGTAAACGATATTCCTTCTTCTACTATAATATCTACAGCTAATCTCTGGTTGGAGGTTCCTCCAAAAAATCCACCATTTTCTAAACTGTTACTCAATACTGATTGTGTACAACCATCTGTTGG
>JBKEAG010000084.1:0-4759 GCA_047972025.1 Moheibacter sp. | reverse complement strand
ATTGGTTTTCCCTCATCTTTTTACTGGCATTGAGGTGTAAACTTGTAGGGAGTCCAACTTTAAATTCATTACTAATAAGTGATTGATTTGGGTTGCCATATAATTCTTCGCTTATTATTTGCGCAATTTGTTCAGGACTTTCAAACTCTATATCTTCAAAATTAGGATTGTTTGTGTATTGATAATTATCTCCTGTGAAATTGTGTGTAAAACCATTGTCGAACATTACAAAAACAATGTCTAATAAATTAGCACTCATTTTAAAATCATAGTCGTCTGAACCGTCATAGTTAACCATGGCAATTCCTAAGTCTAGTCCTATACCGCTGCCCTGTGATTTGTATTCATAACCATCTGTTTCAAAGTTGTAACCTGTAGCATAGCTCACGTCTATGTCGAAATCAGAAGTGAAAAGGTTCTTTTGTGGTTCATCAGGGTTTTCCAAATCTTCTTCATATTCTCTTCTTAGAACGGCATTACTTTTATTGTTTACCACGAAAGCATCATGCCCCATTGCATATTTTATATTAGCTCCAACTATCCACTGAGAACTAGAATTTGGAAAGATTTCAGTAGCTAGATTTAGTCCAATCTCTGTCCAGTTCATAAAATTAATTTTAAATGGATTCATATTGTAAATTATGGGCTCTTCTATATCTTGGTTGATGTATTGTAAATAATTATCAATGTCATTGGCAGAAGTTTGTGTACGAAGACGAGAAAACAAACCGGCAGAAAAACCTCTTTCACCAATTGAAAAGTTAAATGAAGCCGAAGGTCCCATCAGATCAGAACTAAAGTGATACCCAAATTGGTCTTTGTTGTAGTAGTCAAAAACGCGTTTGGTGTTTTCACCTGTGATGTTGTTTTCCAAATCAACTTCTTGTGTTTCACCTTTAATTAACCCAAAAAGACTTGTTTTAGAAAGGTATCCGTAATCATTTTGAAAGAAAATATTTTCAGAAAAAATATTGATATCCCAACTATTGGGATTTAAAAATGGCTGAGTGGGAGAAATGCCCACGGAACTAATGCCACTATATGGGTCATTACTAAAAATATATGGATCTTGGGCTATTGCTATTTGCGCTAATAGTAAAATACCCCAAAACAATTGATTTGATTTTCTTCTTTTCCCCATATTTCCCCTTTTTTGCTAAACGCCTAAATTAGGTAATTATTATCAATTTCTTTTAACAAGGTAAAAACTAAGAAAAAAAATGTAAAGAACCTTATGGTCTTAATCGCTGAGTAATATAGATAAGGAGTGTATGATTATAAGCTCAATAGTTGATTCAAATTACTGAAATAAAAAGGATTGTGATTAAATTAGGGTAAAGTTTGCCGCCAACGATATTAACTCAATTATTTATCGTAATTTTGCATCCATTGAATTATTGACTCAATGAAACCAAATTCACCCAAATATATCTTTGTTACCGGAGGGGTAACTTCCTCATTAGGAAAAGGGATTGTAGCGTCTTCACTTGGTATGCTTTTACAAGCAAGAGGATATTCTGTAACTATACAAAAGTTAGACCCGTATTTAAATGTAGATCCGGGAACGTTGAACCCATACGAACATGGTGAATGTTATGTAACAGAAGATGGAGCAGAAACCGATTTGGATTTAGGGCATTATGAACGTTTTCTAAATAGAGCCACTTCTCAAGCCAATAATGTTACAACGGGAAGAATCTATCAAACGGTAATAGAAAAAGAAAGGCGAGGTGATTATTTAGGGAAAACAGTTCAGATTATTCCACATATTACCAATGAAATCAAACGTCGGATTAAACTTTTAGGTAGTTCGGGGAAATACGATATTATCATCACTGAAATTGGTGGAACAGTTGGAGACATAGAGTCCTTGCCGTATATAGAAAGTGTTCGGCAATTGACTTGGGAATTAGAAGAACATGATTCTATGGTGATTCATTTGACCTTAGTGCCTTATTTAGCAGCAAGTGGAGAATTGAAAACCAAACCCACGCAACATTCTGTGCGCCAATTGATGGAAAGTGGAATTAGAGCAGATGTTTTGGTAACTCGGACAGAACATCATTTACCAAAAGATGTAAGAGAAAAATTAGCCCTTTTTTGTAATGTAAAAAAGGGAAATGTAATAGAGTGTGTAGATGCAGACTCCATTTATGATGTTCCACTATTATTACACAATCAGCAGTTTGACGAAGTTGTGTTAAAAACACTAAATCTATCAAGTGAAAAACAACCGGAACTAGAGGGATGGAAGAGTTTTTTAGAAAAACATAAAAATCCGTCTAATCAAGTAGAAATAGCTTTGATCGGGAAATACACGTCTTTGCAAGATGCTTATAAATCTATCTCAGAAGCGTTGACACATGCTGGAGCAGCAGTCGATATGGGTGTAAAAGTACGATGGGTATATTCTGGTGATTTAAATTCAGAAAATATTGATGAAAAACTAAAAGGAGTTGATGCAGTATTAATTGCTCCCGGATTTGGTGATAGAGGAATAGAAGGAAAAATAATTGCATCAAACTATACACGCCGAAATAAGATTCCCACATTAGGAATTTGCTTAGGAATGCAAGTTATGGTAATGGAGTTTGCTCGAAATGTGTTGGGGTACGAAGATGCAGATTCAACTGAGATGAACTCCCAAACCCAACATCCGGTAATTAACTTGATGGAAGGACAGAAAAATGTAACACATAAGGGAGGGACAATGCGTCTAGGGAATTGGAAATGTGAAATAGAAAAAAAATCACAAACTCACACGATATACGGAGAAGATACGATACTTGAACGCCACCGTCACCGCTATGAGTTTAATAATGAATATATAGAAGAATTTCAGAAAGCAAATTTTCTGCCCGTAGGAAAAAACCCGGATACAGGCTTAGTAGAAATAGTAGAATACAAAGACTTGCCATTTTATATAGGCGTTCAATTTCATCCCGAATACAAAAGTACGGTAGCTAGTCCACATCCTATGTTTGTGAAATTTATAGAAGCTGCATTTATGCAAAAACAAAACGAATTGATTCATGCAACAAGAAAGAAAATTTGATAAAAATACACTAATTGCCATCCTTTTAATGGGGGCTCTATTAATTGGATATTTTTATATAAACAAACCCTCTGAAGAAGAGTTAAAGGAAATAGAAAAACAAGAGCAATTAGCAAATCAAGAAAAGCAAAACGAACAAGATAGCCTTACTTTAGTTCAGCAAAACCAAACAGATCAGGTCATACAAGACTCCGCTGCTGTTTTGGCTGAAGCAAAAGATTATACAACGAAAAATTCCAAATTTCAAGTTAAACTCTCAGGAAAAGGAGGATATATATCTGAATTGCTTTTGGAAAAATATTCTGCTTTTGATAAAAATGCTGAAGACCATAAAAAGCCATTGTATTTAATTCATGATGGAAATAATAAATTTAATTTAAAATTTAAAGATAAATCCGGTAGAGAAATAAATACATCGGAATTGTCCTTTTCACCAGAAGTTCAGGAATCTGATTCTACAACTATTGTGACAATGACTGCTCCTATAGAACAAGGAAAGTTACAATATATATATACCATTGGAACAGATTATACCATAGGGTTTGAAGTAAAGTCCGTGGGTATTCATCAAATTACCAATGACAAAGATTTAGAACTGAGTTGGGCGTTGAAAGCCTCCTCAATCGAGAAAGGAACGCAACAAGAAGACTATTGGGCACAAACCTATTATCGTTTTAAAGGAACAGGTGATGTTGAGTACGAATTATTTGGTTCAGACGAGTGGGAGGAAGAACAAAGTGTAGATTGGATAGCATTTAAGCAACAATTTTTCTCATCAATACTTTCTTTTGATGAAGGATTCCAAAAATCAAAAGGAGGATCTGTAGCCATAGATAGAGAAAAGGATTCTTTGCATAGTAAAGATTATCATTTCTTAGCAAATATACCGGTATCAGGAAGTGAATTGAACTATAAATTTCAATGGGATTTTGTACCATTGGACTATGAATTATTAGCAAATAACCAATACGAAGGAAAGAATTTTGATGAAATTATTCCATTTGGGTGGGGAATCCTTGGTTGGATAAACCGTCATTTTTTCCTAAATGTATTCCAGTGGTTGGCAAAAACAGGAATGTCATACGGTTGGGTAATTTTATTGATGACTATTGTTGTGAAATTAGTACTGTCACCAGTGATGTATAAACAATACAGACAAAGTGCCATGATGCGGATTTTACGTCCTGAGTTAAACGAAATAAATGAAAAGCATAAAGGGCAAGAAAATGCAATGAAACGCCAACAGTCAACCATGGAACTCTATAGAAAAGCAGGAGTAAACCCATTGTCAGGCTGTTTACCAGCATTGATTCAAGTCCCTATATTCTATGCGCTATTTCGCTTCTTTCCAAATATCATAGATTTAAGAGGGCAATCCTTCTTATGGGCAGAGGATTTAACAGCTTATGACTCGCCTATCTCTTTACCGGATTGGGTTCCCATGATGGATGGACATTTGAGTATTTTTGCGCTTTTATACATCATTGCAATGGTTGTGTATTTTAGAGTTTCCGGTTCGTTGGATAGTTTCAATCAACCACCACAAGAAGGTATGCCCGATATGCGCATGATGAAATGGATGATGTATCTGATGCCGATCTTTTTCTTTGTATTTTTAAATAATTACGCATCTGGATTATCTTGGTACTATTTAGTGTCAAATGTGATTAATATAGGGATTGTTATGATCATTAAAAATGTATT
>JBKEAG010000189.1:0-3932 GCA_047972025.1 Moheibacter sp. | reverse complement strand
CATTTTCAATAATTTCATTTGTAATTGTTGCTTTTGGCAAATAATAAAGGTAAATACTAAAAACCAAAAGTATTATCGATGTCAATATAAAGATTTTGGGTAGTATCTTTTTCATAATTACGGCTAACGGTTAGGTATATGCGCAGGAGCGGAGTAGGAGAGCGGAAACTTTCAACTTAGCCCAGACGCAAACAAAACCATTTTTTTGTTTGCTAATTTAGTCTTTTGGAACAAACAAAAATGGTTTTGTGTGAAAAAATGTACAGTCGTTCAGCTTAGCCTTTAGCCGCTCTTGCGTATATACCATGTTGTATACAGTGCTTTTAGCATTGGACATTTCTCACTACTTTTCTATAAGTGGGGAAGGGGAGAGAAAAGCTCTTTTGCAGTCTTTGGTTGTGCGGCTGGCGAAAGCGGACTGCAAATGTGCTTTTCTTAGTGGGGCAATTGTTTTTCTTTCTTTTATAGTTTCAACCTCTTACTTTAACTTTTCAGACGATAACTTTATGTTTTCAACCGTTAACTTTGAAGTTTCAGATGGTTACTTTTATTTTTCAGTCGTTCACTTTTAAATTTCATATGCTAACTTTCTGATGAACGATGCCAACTTTCTAATGAACAGTGCTAACTTTCTGATGGACGGTGTTAACTTTCTAGTTGACTATGCTAACTTTATGTTTAGTTTAGAAAAATTGTCATGTTGGTTAGTTGTGGGGGTATATTAATGGCTAAGGGCATGAAATATTCGATGGCTTTTTGTAGGATTTCTTCTTTTGTTTGGGTTAGTCTGGTTGTACAGCCATTATCGAAAGTAAGGCTTTGCCCTCTTTTTAGTGTTATTTCATCTGTTCCGTGTGTGATGGTCATTTTGTTTTGACAATACCACCATTGGTTGGCGTTTGAATCTCGGAATCCGATGGTTTGGTCGCCGTTTTCGACGAAATAGACTCCGTTTCGGATGTCTTGGAGCATCCAAACGGTTCGGTCTCGTAAGAGTTCTATGAAATTGGGGTAGCTTGGGGCGAATAGGTCAGTCATTCTTTTACGAAGTTTTGGTTTGATTTTATGATTGAGATTTTGCCTCCGACTGCGCAGGGGCAGGTGGATGTGTCGAGTAGTTCTTTTTTGCCGTCTATTTGGAAGGGCGATGTGTCTTGCCACTTGATGGGCGATGGGGAACAGCCGGATTTGGTTATGGAGCAGAGTCCGAATGGTTTGATGTTGACATTGGGTTGTTTGTCTTGTTCGGTGGCTTGTAGTTTTCCTTGGATTTTCATGAAGGTTTGGCTCGTTACGGTCAAAGGTGCCGGGGTGGTGCCTTTGTCGCATTTTAGTTGGGTGCTGTCGGTTATTGGGTGGGGCATGGGGTTAGTTTTTTGACTTTAAGGATTCTACAGGGATTCCATAAAATTGGTTGCTGTTTTCTGGATTAATGATGTTTTCACTGACTAAAAGTGAATACAGTTTAGCAATATCGGTCTGTGTTTCATTTAAATAATTATCACTAAATATTTGTTTGCTATTATGGTCAAATCTGATTTTGATAGAATCTTGATTTTTTAATATATACGTATCTTCTTCTATCCCGCTACTTCTATAAAAGAAATGTACAAGACCATTTTGATGGTTTTTTATCTTTGAGCTATAGTCTATGAGATTGGAATTTTTCTTTTCTGTTTGTAAGTCAGATATATTTAGGTTTAATATGGGTAAGCCCATAGATTTTCGATATTCGTTATTGATAATTTCTTTGATGTCTGTGGAGTTATTTTTTCTGTTTGAAAAGTAAAAAAATACAAGCATCAAAATATTTAATATCAATAATATTAGTAATCCTTTTTTCATTTATCTAATTTCTTGTTCCCAATCGGAGTATTGTAATAAATTGAATCGTTTTGAAATAAATCTTTATTTTCTTTTTTTATCGACTCAATAATGTTTTTTAGAATGGAAAGACTGTGATCCTTTTTATAAATAGTCCGTATATGGGGAATCGAAGAATCATCATTTATATTATCAAAATAAACGGAATCAACTTCAGAAGTTGAATTGTCTATATCATACTCTTTGTTTTTGTGGTTAAAGAAAACTTTCACGTTATTGTCATTTTCAAAATGGTAATAGTTTCCTTCTATTCCATCGGAGTAGCCAAATTTGACTAATGGACTTTTATTAACATTTGTTTCAAAATAGAGTCTGTCTTTAAAAGAAATTTTATCATTGCCAATTTCTAAAAGTGGTAGTCCGTATTTGATTCTATAATTCGGATTTAAAATAAGTTCAATTTCTTTTTTCATTTTCAAATATTGATAATATTTATATCCCCAATTTGATACCCAAAAAATGACTAATAGAATTAATAGTATTTTGGTAATTGTTTGAAATGTTAAGAATTGTTTCATTTATTTAATTTTTGGTACCCCAATCAGGTGTTTCATCCAAACTTCTTTTGTTTCTATAGTCGTTAGTATACACGCCACCAAAAACTTGATTTTCTTTCTGTGGAAACTCTAAAACCATATCTTCAGGTTCAACACCAGTTACTAAAAAAATTACAGCGACAGCTGCAAAACCAATATATGTAGCTGTAGTACCTACAGTAGCAGCAACAGGATTCTTAGTCGCGGAAAACCAAAAAGCTGTAATACCTCCTACAACAGTAACTGCAGTACCTATATTATTTATTGGGCTTTGAATTTTTTCTGATAAAGCTTGAGCTAAAGAATTAGCTGTTATAGCTGTCACCTCTGAAACATAATTAACAGCATTACGATAATCTTCTCTACAGTCCGATAACTTGATTGTTTTTGTAGTGTTATTTTTAATAATTTTCTTTTGGAAGAATTCTACCTCTTCTTTTTTATCTATCGTGATATCACCACCAAGAAAATCTGGAAATGGAATATAAATATCATAGGTTTTCACTTTATAATAATTATGTTCTTCGTAATTACCTTGAATGGTTTTAACAATAGTACCATCACTATTTACTACTGTACCAATTGTAATAATTTCTCTTTTGAAAATTATATATTTTTTGTTGTCTATATATTTACTATACCTTGAAGATTTGTCTACTATATCAATTACCGATTGATTACCTTGTTTCTTTTTTACACCATATCTTGTTTCTTCGGGTCTATATGTTACCATAATTGCCCTACTTCCAGTACTAGAAATGAATTTCTCGTCATTAATTTCTAAAGAACTAAATTTTTTATTGTCAATTTCAATGTATAATACTCTTCCTTCCATAAAATTTTAATTTTTTATTTATCCCCAAAAACCTTTACTTTTTCTTTCACGTTCTTTTATATACTCTTGATAAGCCATTTCTTCATATTCTTTCCATTCGCTAAAAGTATAATTCTTACCATCTTTTGTTTTATAGACTTCGTTAGCTTTACTTTCTTCCTCTATCTTTTTAGCATTGGCTATGGATTGTACTTCTTTTGGAGATTCTCTAATTTCAATTTCCTCTTTCAAAATGGCAAAACCATTCTTATCAATTTTACCCGAATAAGGTACTGATGTTTTTCCTTCTTCAACTTCTTTTCCGTTTAATTCTTTTATATTTAAATTTATTATTTCGCCTTCTTCATAATTTCTTGTTTGAACCATAATACTAACTGCTTCTCCAATTAATGCATCATCTATATCTATATTCATTTCTGCATCCATCCACGTTGCACTAATAATTTGCTTTTCCTTCGTGTATTCAAAATTCCCATTATCGGGTAATTTATTCATATCGGGAGCTTTGTATTCGATTTTGTCTTTTGCAGTGATGAGTGAGTTTCCACCATAAACATGCATTTGTTGCATAGCTCCGAACTCGGTGTTTCCTTTGGTGTAACCAATTAGTTTGTCTTCTCCGTACAGGTCTAAATCTTTTTGAGAAGAAATCTCCATATTACCTGAACTAGCCAAAA
>JBKEAG010000061.1:0-6047 GCA_047972025.1 Moheibacter sp. | reverse complement strand
AAGGTGAAATTGCCATGTTTGTAAACGCAGCGGGATTGTCGCCAAGCCAAAGCACCAAAGAACACATTTTGGAAGTGGATTTATACGGCACGGCAATTTTGTTGGAAGAATTTGGAAAAGTAATCAAGCCGGGCGGAACAGCCGTAACCATTTCCAGCCAATCAGGACACCGAATGCCAGCTTTAACCGCTGAAGAAGACCACTTGTTGGCAACCACACCAACTGAAGAATTATTAGATTTGGAAATTTTGAAGCCCGAAAACATAAAAGATACGCTTCACGCTTACCAAATGGCAAAACGCTGTAATGTAAAACGGGTAATGGCAGAAGCCGTAAAATGGGGCAAAAAAGGAGCGAGAGTAAATTCCATTTCACCCGGTATAATCATTACACCTTTGGCTTTAGATGAAATTAACGGACCACGTGGCGATTTTCACAAAAATATGTTTGCCAAAAGTCCGGCAGGTCGTCCCGGAACAGCAGACGAAGTGGCTAATGTAGCCGAATTGTTATTGTCTGAAAAAGGGGCTTTTATTACGGGTTCAGATATTTTGATTGATGGTGGAGCTACAGCTTCTTATTTCTACGGACCACTTCAACCATAAGTAATTATAAATGTTGAAATATGAATTATGGAGTTTCAACCTTTATAATTCTCACTTCATAATTAATTTAAAAAATGAACAAATTAAATTTTCACTACGGCTACGTTATCGTCTTTTGTTGTTGCTTGATTATGGGAATCAACATTGGATTGGTAATGAGTTGTGCCGGTATTTTTTATACGCCCGTAAGCGAAGACCTTGACGTTTCCAAAGGCGATTTTGGTTTGTATATGACTTTTGTGTATGCTTTTTCGTTTTTGATGCTTTCTGTTGCCGGAAAATTAATGGACAAATATAGTGCAAGGTGGTTACTTACCATTAGCACAGCCGCTGTTGGTGTGCTGTACTTGGCAATGTCTCAATTCAATGCTATTTGGCAGTTTTATGTTGCCGGAGCGGTTATCGGTATTTCGCTTTCGTTCTTGCTGTATCTCAGTTATCCGGTTTTAATCAACCGTTGGTTTAATGTTCGGGTTGGATTTTTCATCGGGCTTTGTAGTGCTGCTTCCGGTATTGGTGGTGTACTATTTAATCCGTTTGGCGGTTATTTAATTGAAACCTATGGATGGCGAACCACTTATTTATTTTTCGGTATCATTATTTTAGTTGTGGTAACACCATTACTTGGTTTACTGTTACGAGATTATCCTGCCGATAAAGGATTAAAGCCTTTTGGCGAAAAAACCAATGTAACCGAAAGCGTAAAAACAGGAATGGATTACGCCATAGCTATAAAAACATCTGTGTTTTATGCGTTAATGGTTTTTGCCTTTTTAATGATTGCCGTTTCCACACTCAATTTATTTATGCCCACTTATGTTACATCGGTTGGCTTTAGTGTAGAACAGTCGGCGTTTGTAGCTTCAGCTATTATGTTGGGTGTAACCATTGGCAAAGTAGCGTTGGGGTATATTAATGATAGAAGTTCTTTAGTTGGGGTTTTTACATCAACGGGATTGGGAATTTTAGGTTTTGTTTTTCTATTAATGGGAAATGAAAGTATGTTGTTTATGACCATTGGCGGATTTTTATTCGGTTGGGCGTATGCAGGTGTTACGGTAGAAACAGCTTTGTTGGTACGAACCGTTTTTGGTACGAAAGATTACTCGCAGATATTCTCCAATATTTCCATTGCCTTGGCTCTTGGTGGAGCGGTAATGGCAGGCGGTTGGGGTTATTTAGTCGATTTTCTGAACTTCAAAATCATTCTTTCAGCAGGTATTGTGCTGTTAATTCTTTCGGGGTTGATTGGACTTTATACTTTGAGAGGCAATAAACGAATACAAGTACAGAACTAAAACGAAATGGACAGCCTTACTTTGAAAATAGATAGCAAATAAAAACTTAGTATTGCCACACTTTTCTTATTACTCAAAAAGATGGATGAGCAGGATTAGTTATAGATTCAACACCAAAGTAATTAGATAAAATGGTGGAGCAATACAACCCCTTGCTCCCTTTTTCACAATAATCTTTCTATCATTCTGATATAGTACCTGTTACGCCAATGATTTCAGATACTTCACCTTTTTTTCTTCCTAATTTTATGAGCTTGACAGCCTGCTTTCTAAAGGCTAAATGCTCAACCTCGGGCAACTTGCGAAAACCTGTTTTTTCCATAACTTAAATATACTAAATAATTCCGCTATATTACCGTGAGGTTAAAAAAGAAGATAATCTAACTTTTAAACAAACTCTTATCAGTAAACTCCAATGTACGAATTGGGAATGGAATATTAATTTCATTTTTATCAAAAGCCTCTTTCAAAACCATCATAGCTTCGGAGTGAGCTTCAAGTAAAATGACTTTTTTATTACCTGAAATCCAAAATCGGATTTGAAAATCAATAGAGCTTTCACCAAATTGTAACCAGTGGAATTCAATTTTTTCAGATAATAGAGGAGGAAATTTTTTTTTGATGGCTTCTGTTGCAATATCTTTAATCTCTCTTAAGTTATATTTATATTCAATTCCACATTTAAGAGTTATTCGAATACGATGAGTAAGCCCAAAGTTCTTGAATGGATGATCTATAATTGTTTTATTTGGAATTACAACAATATTATTATCAGGTTCTCTAATCCTAGTATTTCGTAGATTAATTTCTACAACCTCTCCCTCATATCCATTTGTTTCTACCCAATCTCCAACATTCATCATATCATTAAGTGAAAGAAAAATCCCTGAAAATGTATTTGCCAAAGTTCCCTGTAGAGCCAAACCAACAGCTAAACCAGCGATACCACCTGCAGCGAGTAACCCATTGAAAATATCACCTAGGTTTAGAATACTAATAGAAATCATCAATCCGGTCATGACCAAGATAATAGATACGAGGTTAGATATAAGAGAACGTACGGATGTTTTTTTAACTGAATTTTGTAAGTATTTGTTTGTGAATCGTTTAGCGTAAATAGATAGAAAATAACAAGTGAAAAAGACAATAATAGCAAGAGCTATTTCTGGTAGATGATTTATGAGAGCATCTTTCCAACCAGACATTCTATCCCATAGTCTATCCCAAGAAGATTCAAATCCTTCTTGTAAAGCAGTGGCGTCAGCTAAAATACTACCTTCGGTTTCTTCTTGAATGAATAATAGATTTTTTGAAGAAAATATTTGATAGAATAGACTATATATACTTTTCATAGTATCAATTTAGAAAGTAGGGTTTATAAAATTAGACACAAAAATAATCAAATGATAGTATAATCCAATTTATGGTTTATGAAAGTCATGCTGAAATGAAGTTTTAATCGTTGATAAATTCATTTCACTTTAGTAAATTTATCCTATTCTAAAATATTAAATTTGCCGATTCATAGATAAACATGAACTGGAGATTATTTTTGTTACCCTTGTCAGGGTTATTTTGGATAGGTGTTTCACTACGAAATTTAGCATATAAATTGGGTATATTTAAATCAAAAAAGTTTAATGTACCTGTGATTTGTGTAGGTAATTTATCGGTTGGTGGGACAGGGAAATCACCACATGTAATTATGGTTGCAGATATTTTAAAGGATCAATTTCAACTGGCAATGCTGAGTCGTGGATATGGACGAAAAACGTCAGGGCTGAAAATTGCAAATTATAGTTCCAAGGTTTATGATATAGGAGATGAGTCGCTTCAATTTTTTAATCGGTTTAAAAATAGAATAGTTGTAGCTGTTTCTGAAAGTAGAATTAAAGGAATTAATTATTTATTAAGTTTTTATAAATCTCAAGTTATACTGATGGATGATGGGTTTCAGCATCGTCAAGTAAAGCCAGGTTTTTCTATTTTATTGACTGATTTTAATGATCCCTATACGTCAGATTATTTATTACCAGCAGGAAATCTGCGTGAACCTCGTTCGGGAGCAAAAAGATCAGATGTGATTATTGTTACCAAATGTCCTGATAATTTTACTGTAAAGCAAAGAGATGTGATTTTTAATAAAATAAATCCTAAGCCTAATCAAGAAATATATTTCTCTAAAATTATTTATGGTAGCTCTGCAGTAGGAAATCGATTTACATTACAATCAGAGGAATGGAATGACTATGAAGTGCTTTTAGTAACCGGAATTGCTAAGTCAAAACCCCTTGTAAAGTTTATACAATCACAATTTAAGAAAGTTTATCATATGGAATTTCCGGATCATCATAATTTTTCTATGTCAGAAATTCAAAAAATTGATGATAAATATGAAGGTATAAAAACATATCATAAAATTATTTTAACTACCGAAAAGGACTATATGCGACTCAAAGATGAAGCAGCGTTAATTGAAAATTTATTTTATTTGCCCATTGAAGTAGAACTTAGTGATTATAATGGATTTAAAGAAACACTATTAAATTATGTTAGAACAAATTAAAGAAGCAGTTACGTATATACAACAATCTCTGACAGAGCAACCTGAATATGCTATTGTTTTAGGTTCCGGACTTGGTAAATTACAAGATGAGGTTGAAGAAAAAATTGAAATAGATTATAAAGATATCCCTTATTTTCCACAATCAACTGTACAAGGGCATAAAGGAAAGTTAATATTTGGAAAAATTGAAGGAAAGAGAGTATTGATGATGGCCGGGCGTTTTCATTATTATGAAGGTTATACCATGCAAGAGGTGACGTTTCCTGTTCGAGTGTTCAAAGGTTTAGGGATTGAGAAATTAATTCTTTCAAATGCAAGCGGTGGAGTTAATCCAAACTATGAAGTGGGAGATGCGGTGGTCATTCGAGATCATATCAACATGATGCCGGAACATCCACTACGTGGAAAAAATTATGATAAACTAGGACCAAGATTTGTAGATATGTCAGAAGCATATGACAAAGAAATGTTGGAATTTGTAGTTGAGTATGGTAAAAGTAAAGGAATAGAAGTTAAGCAAGGTGTTTATATGGGGTTACAAGGACCAACTTTTGAAACACCATCAGAATACGGAATGGTCCAAATATTGGGTGCAGACTGTGTAGGTATGAGTACTGTGCCGGAAGTAATTGTGGCAAAACACCAAGGAATGCGAGTTTTTTGTGTATCTGTTATTACAGATTTAGGAGGACCAGAGTTAACCATTCCCGTTTCACACGAAGAGGTTCTGAATGCTGCTAATAAAGCGATGCCTAATATCATTACATTGGTCAGAGGTTTGGTTGCAAGTAGAATCTAAAATTACACTATAAAAATGTTTGAGAACCTAAAGAAGCGTTGGAATGTTCAAAGTAATTTTCAGTTAATCCTTATTTTAATTGTTTTTTCTATTAATGGTTCACTTTCTGCTTGGCTTTCAAAACCGTTTGTTGAATGGTTGGGAATCAGTGATGAAATGATGCCAAAATGGCTTTTTATAATTTTACGTTTGATATTAGTCTTTCCAATTTATAATGTGCTTCTGATTTTTGTTGGAGCAATATTCGGACAGTTTAAATTCTTTTGGGAATTTGAAAAAAAAATGTTCTCTCGATTTATACCAAAGAAAAAAACAAAAGAATAATATGAAATCAGTTTTACAAATAGTTATAATTTCTTTATTTTTAAATAGTTGTGTTACCAATAATTCTACTACAAAAGATCCATTTTATAATTATATTCAGATGGAAGAATCGTTTGATTTATTGGTTATAGAGTCAATACCAAATTCTAACTGTGAAAAATCAAAAGAAGTTGAATATGGCGTTATTATAGGAAATGCAGTAGTTGGTGATGAGCTAAAGATGATTTCTGTTTTAGTAAAATGTTTACCCCAAAAAATAGATAGAGCAACAGTGATAACTATCCGACCAATTCCTGTTCCTAAGAAAGTACTTCAGTATAAAACAATGGAGATTGTAAGTGGAAATGATATAACAAATGAAGTGGCTGGCGCAAGATTTCCTACAATTTGGGGAGAAATAGAGCCTTGAAAAATAAATTAAAATACTTTGTCAAAATAGAAAAAGTATGTAATTT
>JBKEAG010000047.1:0-5918 GCA_047972025.1 Moheibacter sp. | reverse complement strand
AAATTGAGGTGATGAGTCCAACGTTTAGTGAAATAATCACGGTCATTTGATTGGAATGTACGTTCGCCCCCCGTGAAATTTACTTGATTCACAATCGAATCGTATGCGTTTATTTCTTCGTGTAAATAACTGAGTTTATAGAAGGCACTGAAGTTTTTTGATGAATACCGAATGAGACCATTTCCATTCCATTGCTCCTTTGGAAGCCATTCATACCCCCTGTTTCCGTTTTGTTCTAAATATTTGCGACCTTCTTTTTCACCCCAAAAACCTTGAAAATCATTCCGATTTAGTCCTGCAGAAATATACCATTTGTCAGACAATTTATGTCCGATGTCCACTGCTTGTATGTGCCGACCTTTTCCTTTGGAAACACCGCCGTCTTCGTACCAATCATATTCTTTTCCTACCGTTTCCTCTTGAATCATCATATTGATTTTCCAATCGGTTTTTATGTTTTTTTTGGTGATTATATTGATGATTCCTGCCATAGCATTGTTTCCATAGTCAACACCCATAGCACCTTTTACAATTTCTATTCGCTCAACATTGTCCAGGTTAATTTTAGTCAAGTCGATGTTGTTTCCCATTCCTGAATCAGCCACAAGTGGGATATTGTCCACCAAAACTTTAACATAAGAACCGCTTAACCCCAACATTTCTGCAGTAGAATCTCCGGAACCGGTACTTGGAACTATCAGGATATTTAAGTTTTGATTGAGTACATCTGCAACAGTATTTCCTGCTTGGTTTTTTATGTCTTTGGCTGAAATCACTTCCACATCATATAGAGATTTGTCAACCGATTGCGGAGAATATTGCCCAGTAATTACTGCATTTTCCAAATGAAAGACTTGAGTTGAGTCTGTTTCTTGAGCTTTGCTCCATTGTGAAAATAAAAGACTTAATAGTAATAGCCATCCAAAATTTTTCATATAAATATGATTTTTGTTAGAAATCGCAACAAAAGTAATAATTTATTTAGATTTAGTCCAAATAAGATTTAACTTTGCGACTACAAATGTATTAATATGTTTAAAAAAAGATTTAATATGAAACGAATTTTACTTAGTTTATTTATGCTTAGTGTAGCTTTGGTAAATGCTCAGACGGATGAGTATGGTTACACAACAGTTGAACTTTCTATGGGTGCAGGATATGAGAATAGGGTATTTTTTGACTTATCTGAAAATTCTATCCAATCCCATACTGCCAATAATTGGGACGTTGCTTTTTGGCGAAATGGTTCATTTGAATTTGGTTCAAGAATCAATGACGCACAAAATATAGAGGTTTATGAAGCCTCAAGTAATCCGGCAGATTGGGATGCAATTAGTATTTCCAATATTGGTTCTTGGGGTGAGCCACTTTATAATCCGGACTTAACAGAAAACCTAGGTGAAGGAGCTTTTGAACAGGGTTCAGCAAGTTATGGATGGGGAGAGTACAATCCTGGAAATCACCACGTAGAAGGAACGGTTATTTTTGTTTTGAAATATTTAGATGATGAATCTTACGTTAAATTTATGATCGAAGATTATTTTGGTGGCTATACATTTAAATATGCGAAATGGAATGGAAGTTCTTGGGATGCTACCCAAACCAAAACGGTAGCAAATGGCTCAAACAATAATTATTTCAATTATTTTTCTTTTGATACGAATGACGTTGTAACAAATATAGAACCGGAAATTGGAACTTGGGATTTGATGTTTACACGCTATTGGACTTTTTACAATGGAGAGTTAATGTACCGAATGTCAGGTGTACTTCAAAATCCTGATTTAGATATAGCAAGAGCAGAAGAAACACAGGCAACAGACGCTATCTCGTTACCTTCTGAGTCAAATTTCTCTAAAGTGATTTCAACCATAGGACACAGTTGGAAACCGGCTATTGGTGATTCTTTTGATAATGTAGCTTATTACATCAAACAAGGAGACCAGATTTACCGTTTGTATTTTATTGAAAATGGGGGTTCAGCGAACGGAAATATGTTCTTTAAGTACAAAAATGTAACCGATGATTTAGAAACTGATGATTTCACAAATGTGGAAATTTCTGTTTATCCAAACCCGGTTGTAAATCAACTTAATATTTCAGCTAAAGAATTGATTAAAGAAATCAAAATCTATAGTTTAGATGGACAATTAATTCACGCAACAAAAACAAACCTATCCCAAACCAACATTAACCTATCTAGTCTGAAAGCAGGAGTTTATATAGCTCAAATTGTTACAGAAAGTGGAGTAGCAACCAAAAAGATTGTTAAAAAATAGATGTTAATTGTGATTTTAATGTTTGAAAACTCCCTGAACTTTCAGGGAGTTTTTTATATACAGAACTACATAATAACAATCACTTTTACAGCTTATTAAGCCGATTTTCAAGACCTCGAAGGTTTTAAAAAACTTTCGAGATTTGATGTATTATTTATAAATAAAAAAAAATCGCAATCAATTCAAAAAGAATAAATTGCGATTTAATTTTGTGCGGATGAAGGGAATCGAACCCCCACGCCTCGCGGCACTAGATCCTAAGTCTAGCGTGTCTACCAGTTCCACCACATCCGCTTAGGGATTGCAAATATACAGTAAAATCTTTTTCAGCAAATTTTATTTGCTAATTTTTTGCTTCTATCAAATTCTAGTACTTTTGTAAAAAAGCATAGAGAAATGGAAATCAGCGGAAGAATTAAAAAAATTTTTGAAGAACAAACCTTTGCAAGTGGATTTAGAAAAAAGGAAATTGTGGTTACTACACAAGAGCAATATCCACAAGATTTATTAGTGGAATTTACCCAAGACAGAATAGAACTTTTGAACCCTTTTGCACTAAATGATGAAGTGAAAGTTTCAATTAACCTTAGAGGAAGGGAATGGGTTAACCCCGAAGGAGTGGCTAAGTATTTCAATAGTATTCAAGGCTGGAGAATAGAGAAAGTAGGAGCTGAAGCCCCTTCTATAAACCAGTTTAATGAAGTGCCTCCGGTAACATCGGATTATTTAGACGGAGCAAACGAGCCGGATGATTTACCTTTCTAAATGAATATTTTTATTCAATTAGAAAAAGAACACAGTAAAGAAAATTCACAAAAAATAATAGCCTATATAGGAAATGATGCTGAGCGATATGCCCAGTTGATGGATTGTTTTTTTATGAAAACAGAAGATTATCGTGTGCCGCAGAGAGCGGCACATGTCGTTTCATTATATTTTGATAAAAATTCAACGTTTATAGAGCCTTATCTACCTAGGCTGATGGAACGGTTAAATGATGAGAAATTAGATGGAGCTTTGAAACGTAATATTCTACGTGTTTTACAATTTACCCAAATTGATGAAGAGTACCGGAGCTTGGTTTACAATCGAAGTTTTGAATTACTTGGGAATCCTACTGAAGCCGTTGCTGTTAGAGCTTTTGCGATGACTGTGTTGTATAACATTACAGAACATTATATAGAGTTGAAATCTGAACTTTTGGGGTTGATAGAAATGGTGTTAGAAGAACCCAATACTTCTCCCGGAATTCAAAATAGAGGTAAGAAAGTAGCAGGAAAATTATATAAAGATTTAGAAAACAGCCAGAGCCTATAAGATTAGGATTGCTCCAAACATAGAGGGTTTTAACAAATTCCTATTCTCTTTGGCACTGACTTTGTTAATGTAAGGAAAAGAGCAAGTAAAACGAAAAATTATGAAAGATTTAAAAAAGATAATGTTTTTGTTTTTTGTAGGACTATTCAGCTTTGGTCTTGCGCAAGACTTTCATGCTTCTACAACTAAAGTAGAATATGAAAATGGAACGTTGAGCATTACTGCTAAATTCTTTACAACTGATTTAGAAAAGGCAGTAGGGACTAGCGTTGGCTCAAAAGACAGTTTTGATGCAAAAGCAAAATCTTATGCCGCTTCAAAGTTAACATTACGGGTTAACGGTACAAATGTTCCACTTTCGTATAATGGATTTCAGACTAATGATAAATCTACTCGTATCTATTTAAAGGCGTATGACATAAAAGATATAAAAGAGATTGAAGTTAAAAATGGAATGTTGGTAGAAACTTATTCAGATCAGCAAAATCTTGTAACTTTTGATGTAAATGGAGTACGAAAAAGTTTCACCGCCAAACGTGGGAATGAATCAGGAAAAGTAAGTTTTTGAATTTTAAATAAATTATTTATAAACACTCTAGAACCTTTTGATTTTAGAATTTTTTGTATTATTTGACCTTAATATTTGGTAAAAGGAGTTTTTTATATCTTTCAGTTTAGATATTTACTATTTGTAGAAAATAAGTTGTTTTGTGAAAAGTTGAAATCGAGTTGAAATTCAAGAAGTAAATATGCTAAAAAAGTCCTCCCAAAAGTTAGAATAAGATTTATTGACTACTTTCGGATTTTCAATTTTCAAATCAAAAAGTAAATGAAGAGGAGCAAAGCTCATTGCCATTCGATGATCGTCATAGGTACATATAGTGGGTATTTCGTTTATGGGGTTAAAGTCATTAATTTTCAGGGAATTATCTGAAATATCAGTCTGAGTACCTATTTTTTTTAATTCATTTTGTAAGGCAATCAAACGGTCTGTTTCTTTAATTTTTAGCGTTTCCAACCCGGTTAACTCACATTTCATTTGGAGTCCGGCACAAGTTATAGCGATGGTTTGTGCAATGTCGGGTGTGGCATTTAAATCCAGTTTTAAATTTTGAATTTTAAATTTTGAGTTCTTTTTTAGAATTATTTGATTTCCATAAAATTCAGACTCTACTCCAAAATGATTTTTATAAATAGACACAATCTCTGAATCACCCTGTAAACTATTTCTAAAGAAGGAATTGAGTCGAATCGTCCCACCTTTTGCCAATGCCATTATTGAGTAGAAATAAGAAGCTGAACTCCAGTCTGACTCTATGATATGAGTTTGAGTTTCAATATGTTTTTTAGGATAAATTTTAATTTTATTTCCTGAAAAATCTATTTTTACACCAAACGTTTTCAATAAATCTAATGTCATTTTTAGATAAGGAAGTGAAGTGACTTTCCCCTTTAGAGAGATAGTCAATCCATTGCTTAATTTTGGTGCGATGAGAATTAGAGCAGAAATAAATTGACTACTGATGTTTGCTTCTAATTCTACAAAATCGTTAGTTAGATTTTTTCCGTTGATTTGGAGCGGTGGAAACCCTTCTTTTTCCAAATAATGAATATCTGCTCCAAGTGTACGCAATGCTTCTACTAAAATCCCGATAGGTCTTTGTTTCATTCGGCTAGAACCTGTAATGGTAACAGTTTTTCCATCTTGAATTGAAAAATAAGCTGTGAGAAACCGCATAGCCGTTCCGGCATGGTGAATGTCAATTTTATTTGAATTTGTGGACAGTGCTTTTTGTAGAAGCTGTGTATCTTCTGAATTGGAAATATTTTGTAGTTGTAGTGGATTTCCGTAGAGTGTATTGAGGATGAGTAGTCGATTGCTCTCACTTTTAGAACCGCTTATAGAAACTTCTCCTGATACAATGGAGTTTGTATTTTTTAAAAATAAATATTCACTCATCAGTCAATTTTGATGTTATATTTACTCAAAAGTCCAATTGCATTTTCTTTTGAAAAATGCGTGTTTTTCAATTTATTACGTTCAGGGTCAAATGATAAATTATATGAAGACCTGAAATCTACTTTTTCAAGCTGAGTATATTCAAATTGGGTATCTTGTAAGTCACAATTTTCAAAAACAGACTCGGTTAAATCCGTTTCTATAAAATCACAAGCCATCATCTTACAATTACTGAAAAATATTTTTTTGATTTTTAATTTAAAAAAAGAAGCGTGATTCAATTGACAATCGGTGAATGTAAAAGATAAACTGAACTCATTGCAATCATTGAAATTTAATCCTAATAATTTACAATTGCTAAA
>JBKEAG010000006.1:0-3719 GCA_047972025.1 Moheibacter sp. | reverse complement strand
CTAGTAAAGGTGCATTCCATTTATTGAGACGAGTAATGTAAAGTGGTGCAATTTTACTCAGTTCAGCCATTATGTTTAGATAATTTTTATTTGAAAAATGACTTGGAATTGGACTAGTTGAGTAGGCAAAAAATATAAATTCTCTAATTTTTTCTTTTGGTATTTTCAAATCATTTATAAAATAATGATCACCAAAATAGTCTCTAATCTGAACAATGATTTGCTCCATTCCTTCATACTGATAAAGGTTTTGCCTTCTTCTCAGGTCTCCATTCAAAATTTCTACTACTTTTTCTACATTTAAATGAAAAGGAGAAATATCTTTCCACATTTTAAAATCACTAGAATCTCTCAGTTTACTAGCGTCAGGATTAACACCCAATTCCTTATAAAGTTTAGCAATTTGATTTTTTGAAGGATTGTGTTTTACATCATCTTCTAGATACCCAGTTAATTTTCGGGTGAAAACAGCTTCGTCTAATGTGATGGGTTGTAGGTTTAGGTGAATGGAAATTAATTCTTTTTTGATCAAATTTTTACTTAAATAAAATCGGCGTGATTCATAAAAAGTTGAACGAATGAGTAAGCTGTCACCTACTTGTGCTTTTATGCTGAAACTACCGGTGAGATCAGTAATAGAGGTCATCTTTGTGCGTGAATTTGTAATGTATATACCTTCAGCAGAAGCATTGTCCAAATCTATTATAATTCGAGCATGAACAACTTTCTCTTGTGTGAGAACAACAGTAGAAAATAAAACCAATAATATGTTAAGGGATAATTTAAATCTCGACGCTCCCCAGGTGTTCTTCTTGCTCATTTATCAATTTAAGTAAATTTGGAGCGAGAACAACACCCAAAAAGCTAAAAACTTCTAATATGAGAATGTGTCTCGCAATGATAACGACAAAGAAATGGATTTAGTATATATGAATTTTTAAATTAACAAAAACTTAAGTGCGATTTACCAATCTGTTAAGAATGCCACGCCATCGGTATTTTCTTATAAACGCTCCTTCTGATTTTGTAACAATCTTATTATCATTATTTAGTACGGCAACCAAATAACCTTTTGATATGGAAAAAAGCAGTGAAACACTTTTTTTATTCCAATCAGCTTTAGTTGCGGCAATAAAACTAATCGACCAGCAATAGTACAATTTGTAAAAAGAAGTTCCAGTTATTTTACCGTGAATTTTTTGATAATCTTGTCCTGTAGGTCGCTGCAATTTTACCTCAAGATTTTCTAAAACCATTACTCCAAATCCATAAAACCGGGCAAGTAATTCATCAGCGGTATCCCAACCGATAGACTTTTTTAACCCACCTATTTTATCAAAACAAACTTTGGAGTAGGCTTTAAATGGACCACGAACTTGTTTTTTATTACCAATATTTTCATAAATCCATTTTTCATTTTTTTCAATTAGTGCAATTCCTCCAACAATTCCAGCCTTTGGGTTTCTTTGAAATTCTTCGGCTACTGTTTCAAAGTAATCATTAGGGAGAATCACATCAGCATCTAGTTTAACGATGAAATCCCACTCAGGATTAATCGTTTCAAATCCCTTGTAGAATGCTTCGATAATTTTAGTACCTGGTTCATGTTTTGTGGAGTTAGAATCAGAATTTATAGTTTTTATAAACGAATGATTTATAACAAAAAATTGAATTATTTCTACTGTTTTATCAGTTGAATTATCATTTACTACAACAACTTCGGAAGGCAATAAGGATTGGTTTACAATCGAATCTAATGTTTTCCCAATGTGGCTTTCTTCGTTATGAGCAGGTATGATTATTTTGTAGTTCAAATTAGATGCGTTCTGCATAGACTGCGTAATAACGTGGTGTGAACTTTCTTAAGATTGGTCGAATTCCAAATTTTCCAGTAGGATTTGTCCATTTTTTTCGAAACTTTATTTCCCAGCCAGATTTTTCTAATAAACGATCTAGTTGCCAGTCGGTAAACTCATGGAAATGCCAGTCACGAATATCTTTTAGGCTTCGGTAGGGTTCAGCAAACCAAAGTTGTAGAGGAACTGTAATTAGCAATTTGTCACCTGGTAAATTTTTCAAAACCGAATAGGGATTAAGTAAATGTTCCAAAATTTCAAAGGCGGTAACCACATCTGCATCAAACTCCTTTAAGTGTTCAAATTCATCATCCAAATCCTCACCACCGGTATTCTGAACTTTGTATCCTTTTTCTCGAACCAAATTGGACAATGGATTTTCAATACCCAAATCTAGAATTTTTTCATCTTTATCAATGAACTTTTCCACCAACTCAAGTGTGATTTCGTATCTTTTTTTTGGAACTTTTTTGTACATCGCTACAAAATTAACGATTTTTGACCTGATGATGAATCAAAAAAATAAATATCGTCTGCGACTTAACAATCGAATTATTGGTTATGCAGAAGAAACAGAGGAAGGACTCCTTTTTAAGGGGAGAGAAGGTCTTTGGTGGATGCGGGGAAAACCAAATTATAATTTAGTAGATAAATTTATTAGTATTCAAGACAAATTTCATCGTGATATTTATGAAAATGATTTGGTCAATTACCGTTTAAATATGCGAAATCAAATGCGTAAAGGAGTCGTTCTATGGAATGATAAATTAGACTTATTTGGTGTCTTGGATTTAGAAACATACCACTTTACCGAAATATTTATGGAAGAAATTAGTTTATTTACATCTGAAAAGATGGAGATATATTCACATTTATTCAATCATCCTGAAACAGAAGAAATAATTCAAAATTTAGACTAAATGGAGCCTATTTATATTCCAATTAATAAAAGAAAATTAAATCGTTTATTCGGGTTTTCAATTGTATTTTTATTAACCAGTTTATTATTTATCATAAAACCAGAGTGGTTTTTATCCTTTCTCATCTCAAGTCCGATGCTCATTATCATTATAGGAATTATTGGATTGATTTTTTTTGGAATTACGTTACTGTACAGTGGTCGAAAATTACTTGACACCAGACTTGGTTTGGTTATAAAAGAGGAAGGGATAATAGAAAACGTATCTGCTTTTCGATTTGGATTAATTGAATGGGAAGATGTTATAGAATTTGAATCAATTAAAGTGATGAATTCTGATTTAATTTTAATTAAAATAGATAAAACGGATAAATATTTACAAAGAGTAGAAAGTAAAGTATTTGAAAAAGTAGCAAAGCAAAATTTAAACAGATACCAAACACCACTATTTATAAACAGTGATTTACTGGCGATAGAAAGTGGGGAGTTAGAGAAATTACTAAAAGACGAACTTATAAAAAGAAATAAAAGCTAAGGCTCTAGACTAGGAGATTTTTAATTTTCTTTCAAAAAGAGGTTCAAACCCGACCTCTCTTATCAAGACTTATTTGTTTTTGGTTCACCAAATTTAGCATAATTTTTTAATATTTTTGAGAGTTCCTTTTCAAGTTCTGAAGTTTCCTTCCTCCATCGCCATTCGCATTCTTTTAAATGGTATATAAAAGTTGGTTTTATACCATTAAATTTCGCTAATCTTCGTTTTGTAAAACTCCAAAAACTTTCAATTCCATTGATGTGAACACCATGCTTATTAGAAAAATTATTGCTTTTATCTATCCTAAAATGTTTTGCATAACCAATATCAATTAATCCGGAATATCCACGCCAACCATCAGTAAATATAATACTTTCCGGATTAACCTTACCTCTTATTACTTTGCGCA
>JBKEAG010000032.1:0-40811 GCA_047972025.1 Moheibacter sp. | reverse complement strand
CATTTTTGTTTATTTTATATTTGTAATTAAATTTTCTGCGTGTTTAAAATTTTGGGGTGTGTTAATATTCAATAATTGCTCTTCCCAATCATCATGTAATTGAATGTAATTGGCATTTTGCTGTTCCAAGAAATCAATCATTTTCAGTTGACTTAATTCAATGGATTGTTCTAAATCATCGAGAACCGAATACGGATAAATTCCGAGTACGGGATATATTTTTTCCAGACAACGAACCACATTTATTTCATTTTCTTTTTGCTCGTGGAGGATATTTTGAATTAATTCTACCGAAACAAAAGGCATATCGCAACTGCAGACAAATACATCTTCTTTGCAATATTTTAGGGCTGAATAAATTCCTCCCATCGGTCCTTTTTCCGGGAAATCATCAGGAATAATGTTTAACGAAACAGGATAATGAGCACAATTTCCCGAAATATAAATTTCATCAAAAACAGATGATAAATTTTCGATAATATGTTCAATCACCAATTTATCACCCAATTGCATTAACGCTTTATCTTGCCCCATTCGGGAACTTTTACCACCTGATAGAATGATTGCTTTCATTTTTTATAACTATTTGACCTCTACGAGGTCATATTTTATATTTATATTCGTTCTATAAATATTTGAACCCTTCGGGTTTCTTTTTTATATCAACAATTTTTTATCCCGAAGGGATAATATATTTATAACTCAATGAGTTAATCTTTTGTGCGACCCCGAAGGGGTCGTATTGCTAACCCAAACTCATTTTCTATAAACATTTGAACCCTTCGGGTTCTACTCTATCCAATCAAATAAATATTCATCCTTATATTCTATTTTAAATTTGGTTAAAAATTCTTTGTATTCGTCTCTGAAACTTTTCTTCTTATGATGCTCTTTTTGATTATTGATATAAGCAATTACATTATCTAATGCAGAATGGCTATATGAAAAAGCACCATACCCTTCTTGCCACGCAAAAGAAAATTTGGTAAAATTCTGTTCTGTAATAAATTTGTTAGAAGACTTTTTTATTTCTCTTACCAAATCAGACAGACAGCAGCTTGGCTTCATACCAATTAAAATATGGATATGGTCGGGCATACCATTAATAGCAAGTAGCTTTTGACCTTTATTTGTAATAATACCCGTTATGTACTTATACAATTCGCTTTCCCACTTTTCAGAAATTAAGCTCTGTCTGCCTTTTACGGCAAAAATGATTTGAATATATATTTGTGAAAAAGTACCTGTCGCCATTATTTTCTGGTTTTATAAAGTTGTGATTCTTTTATTTATTCAATTCTTGTTTCTCATTTATTCTATTAATATTTGAGTTCTACAGATTCTGTTTTAAATTCATCTTTTTTATCCCGAAGGGATTATATGTTTATAATACAATCGACTATATTTGTGCGACCCCTTCGGGGTCGTATATCTATCTCGTTCTCTTTTTCTATAACTATTTGACCTCTTCGAGGTCCTGTTCACTACATTTTTATCCATTCTTTAAATATTTGAATTCTACGGATTTTGATTTTTATTTATCCTCTTGCTTATCCCGATGGGATTATATATTTATAATATAATCGACCTACATTTATGCGACCCCGAATGGGTCGTATATCTATCTCGTTCTCACTTTCTATAAATATGAGACCTCTACGAGTTCGTGTTCACTACATTTATATCCATTCAATAAATATTTGCATCCTTCGGATTCTATTTTTTCATCACATATAATCCTTTATATCCTCTTCCGAAAATTTTCTGAAAAGAGCTTCCGCTGTTTTGAATTTTTCGACAATTAATTTTCCGTGTTCGGTGAGTGTGCTTTTTCCGCCTGATTTTCCTCCGACTTCTTTTACCACAACAATTTGCGAAGCATTGGTATTAATATCCCGAATAATTCCCCATGCTTTTCGGTACGGAATATTCAACACTTTTGAGGCTTCGGTTATGGACCCAAGTTGGTCTATTTTCTCCAACAATCTGGCTCTGCCGATACCGATTTTCAAGCCGGCTTCGGTTTCAATCCATATTCGTCCTTTGATTTTTAGATTTTCCATATTTTTACTTTTTCATCAACATTGATTGCTGTAGTTCCTTCGGGAAATTCCAACAGACAATTCGCCTGAGCTGCTGAATCCATTTTGTAGGATTCCTGTGCTCCGAGAATGCGAACTTTTCCTTGCTTATAAACAGCTTTTAAAAATTGGGTTTGCTCCTTAGTTTTCTTTTTTACCGAAGATTCCGAAATAGCAAAATCCATGTCTTCTTCAAAATTATTTCTTCCGAAACAGCCTAAAATAAAGGGTTTTACGTACTGATGGAAACAAGAAAATACCGAAGCAGGATTTCCCGGCAATGCAAAAACTGTTTTCTTCTTCAACTTTCCAAAGAATAAAGGTTTGCCGGGTTTTTGATTGATTTTATAAAACAATTCTGTAACACCAATTCTCTCCAAAGCCGGTTTTACATAATCGTAATCGCCAACGGAAATGCCACCTGTAACAAGTAAAATATCTACTTCATCTAAGGCTGATTTGAGCTTTGAATAAGTTGCTTCTGCGATATCTTTCGTATGTTGGATAAGCGTAAATTCGTGATTGATTTCCTGTAAAGCAGCCCGAAGTGTGTAGCTGTTGGAATTGTAAATTTCGCCTTCTTTGATGGGTTGTCCCAGTTCCACTAATTCATTTCCGGTATAAACCAATCCGATTTTTAAGCGTTGGTAAACAGCTACTTTTTCAATGCCGAAGCCTGCCAAAAAACCAATAACTGCGTGATTGACATGCGTATTTTTTTCAACAATCGTTGTACCCGATTTTGTCTGCGATGCTTTCGGACGAATGTTATCACCTTTATTTACAGTAGTTTTATCGAAGTAGATTTTGTTATCATTTCGTTCTACTTTTTCTTGTACAACAACCGTATCAACACCATCGGGAATTTTAGCTCCGGTAAAAATCCGAACGGCTTCACCTTTTCCCAAAATAAAATTATCCGTCGCAATTCCGGCTTGAACGGTTTCGACAACTTTTAGTTCTGAAGAATCTTTTAAATCTTCAAAACGAAAACCGTAACCATCCATTGCAGAATTGTCAAAAGATGGAACATCCATTGTTGCCGTAATGGTTTCAGCGGTGTAAAATCCCAATGCGTCCAAAATTGGCAATTCATGTTTTGGAGTTAAGGAAATTTGATTTTTTATAATCGATTTGGCTTCGGAAACCGAGACAAAGTGGTTCATTTTTTTGTTTTTAAACCTTGAAGGTTGGGTGAACTTGCAATTTTATTCTGCTCTTTTAACTTCGATGCTGCTTAACCATTTTACGTGACGCGGTCCGGTTTTGGTGTCGGATAAACTCACCAAAATCATTTCACCTTTTTCCAAAAGCGGTTCGCCATTTTGTTCAAATAACACATAGACTTGTTCGCCAACCGGATTGTTGTACAATTCCTGAAACGAAAACAAGGCAATATAATCATCGGAAGCTCTGGCAACAATCGAGAAATTACGGTCTTTGTGCTTTTTCTGGTCGATTTTTGCTTTGTCCAAAATATCGGTGAGCAAAATACCTTTGGTAGATTTTATGCTGTCTGTCGTAATTCCCGACTGACAAACGATTTTAAAATCTGTAAACTCTTTTACATTCATTCGTTTTAAGGAATCCACAGTCAAAGTTAGTGGTGTTACGACATCGCCTGTTACTTTGAATTCTTTGCTTATATATTGTAAGTCATCTTCCGGATTGTGCTCGTGTTTATCTTCTTTTTCAGAGTGTACTTGTTCTGTTGTGTTTTTTGTTTGATTGGAATTTTCATTACTGTTTTTACACTGCATCATTGTGAGTGAAAGCAGTGCTACGAATACTAATTTTGTAAGATTTTTCATTTGTTTTTGTTATTTAATTTTCGTTATGTCAATTTTATCCTATCGGTAGTCAAAAAAATATTAACCGCCTATTTTTATCATACTTCTATTTTCAATTTTATCATTATTTACTTTTTCCAATTCATCAAACTGACCGCCTTTTTCTTTGTGTTTTTTACTGATGCCATATTTGATAAGTTCGGTAATACTTTCTTGCTTTCGGTGAGCTGACAAAATATCAAATTCATCTGCTCCGAAGAGGCAGTTTTTCATTTTTCCATCAGCGGTTATTCTAATTCGATTACAACCTCCACAAAACGCATTGCTCATCGTAGAAATAAATGCAAAAACTCCTTTACTTTCTCCATCTACTTTGTATTTGCGAGATGTATCGTTTTTGTCGTCTTCCACTTTGGAATAAGAGAAATTTTCCGAAACCAGATACAGCATTTCGGCTATGGGAACTACTTTTTTCTTTTCCCAAGCATTTCCGGCAAAAGGCATAAATTCTATAAAACGAACTTCAATAGAATATTGGCGGGAAAGCTCAATAAAATCAGGGATTTCATCTTCATTGAAACCTCGCATTACGACCACATTCAATTTGATATGAAAATTCCTTTTTATCGCTTCTTGAATATTCTTCCAAACGGTTTCAAACAAGTCTCTTTTCGTGATATACTTGAATTTTTCCCTATCCAAAGAATCAATACTGATATTGAGATTTTGAACGCCGCATTCTTCCAATAAATCAAAATATTTGTTCAGTAAAACACCGTTTGTGGTCACACCCAAATTGACATTGAGTGTAGCAAGTTGCTGAATAATTTCACCAAAATCACTTCTTACCAAAGGTTCTCCACCGGTAAGTCGGATCTTATTAATTCCGAGATTTTGAACAAAGATTCTCGCAATTTCAAAAACTTCTTTACTGCTCATCAATTCAACAGAAGGCATACTGCTGAAAGGTTCATCGGGCATACAATACAGACATCGGAAATTGCAACTGTCCGTAATGGAAAGTCGTAAATAATTATGCAATCTGCCAAAATTGTCAACCAACATTATTTTACATTTTTGGGGAGTAAATACAGCCAAATAACACCTGCGAGAAACAGAACAAATGAAGCTATAAATGTAGTAAATGCTACTTTTGGATGACCGTCCAAAGCATTATTCAATGCGGTATAAAGTAACCAGATTTGTATCAATAAATTGGCGAGTAAAACCGCAATTAAAGTTGACATAATCATACTTTTTTTCTGCGGATGCGATTGTTCTTGTCCGGTTCTGAAATTACTCATGTCGTCTCTTCTTTAGGGTGTTGAACAAATATTTCATCGTTTTCAAAACTTACTTCTAATTTCTTCAAAGCTCTTGGGGGTGGTCCTGCAACGACTTCTCCCGTTTTAACATCGAACCAACCATTGTGACAAGGACATTCGATTTGCAATGTTCCGGGTTTATAATAAACAGCGCACGCCAAATGAGTACATTTTTGTTCGTAAGCATAAAATTCTCCGTCTTCGGTATGAATAAGGATGTACGGAATGGTACTTCCTTCCATCACAAAAGATTTTGTGCCACCAACCGGAATATCATTTTTGGTACAGATTTTTTGTTTCGCTGCTGGTTTTTCTTCATCAGAAAGTAAATATTTTCCTGCAATAACACCGTTTCCGAGAACCATTCCACCAGAAACCACCGCAAGAAGTTTTGCAAAATCTCTACGACTTACCTGATTGGCTTCTGTTCGGCTAATTGGAAAATCTTTTTTCCACGGCTCTTTTTTATTATCCATTTTTGTAATTTCAAGATTAAATTAAAGTACTCTCAACTCTTCGCTGCCTTTCGGCATCATGATATTCACTTTCGTATTCACGACTTCCTTTCCAAATAAAAATCGGTTAACCGGTGTAGAATTAGGACGCATTATTGCCATATCTTCTTTGGTTCCGTAATACAATGCTCCACTCGGACAAACCGTTGCACACATAGGTTTTTTACCGATACTTGTTCGGTCATAACACATATTGCATTTCATCATCAAATCGTACTGTTCCATTTTTTTAGGAACACCGAAAGGACACGCCATCACACAGTTAGAACAACCAATACAACGCGAAGTATTCGCCGAATGAACAATCCCGAATTCGTCTTTGCTAATCGCATCTGCAGGACAAACATTGGCACAAACCGGATCTTCACAATGCATACAAACTTGTACAGTGGTTTGTACGGTTTCTGCTCTGTCCACATAATTTACATGAATCATCGGTTCTTCTCCGTTGGTTTCACATTCTGCACAAGCTACTTCGCAAGATTTGCAACCGATACAACGTTGCATATCTACAAAAAACTCTTCTTCTAATTTATAATATTGACGCATGTTTGCTTTCTTCTTTAATGATTATTCGCTTTTATAATCTCCGGAATCTTTTCCGATGTATGCTTTTTTTCCGGTCGGAATTAATTGACAGGCACTTACTTTGAACTCAGGGATTTTTGAAATCGGATCCAAATGTCCGCTAGTTAATTGATTAGCAGACTTTTTTCCCGGCCAATGATACGGAATGAAAACCGTGTCTTCCCGAATCGTTTTCACAATGTTTGCAGGGAAAATTGCTTCTCCTCTTTTGGTGATTACTTTTATTTCTTCGTCTTGAGAAATACCATATTTTTCTGCTAAAGTGGGGTGGATTTCCAACAAAGGTTGAGCAAATTGCTGTACGAGTTTCCCAATTCTACGAGTTTGAGTTCCACTTAAATATTGAGAAACTACACGCCCTGTTGTTAAAATCACCGGATATTCATCATCAACCGGATCTTTACTTACGTGATATTCTACCGGATTGAAATGTGCTTTTTGATCGGGTGTACAGAATTTTTTATCTTCCCAAAGTCGAGGTGTTCCGGGATGATCCAATTCTGGACAAGGCCAAAAAACACCCATATTTTTATCAATTTTTTCATAGGTAATTCCATAATAATCGGCAGTCCCACCTTTTGAAGCCACACGCAATTCATTAAAAATCGCTTCGCTGTCTTCGTAAGAAAATTTATCTTCCGCACCTAATCGTTTAGCAATTTCTTTAATGATATCCGTATCCGGTCTCGCTCCTTTTGGCGGATCAACTACTTTTCTAATTCGCACCACACGACCTTCTGCAGTTGTTACCGTTCCTTCTTCTTCCTCTTGCAATGAACCCGGAAAAATAACGTCACAATGACGAATGGTTTCGCTCATAAAAAAGTCGATTCCGGCATAGAACTCTAATTTCTCTAAAGCTTCTCTCACATAATTATTATTGGGTAAAGAAACAATTGGATTAAAGCAAATTGATAATAAGCCTTTAATTTCTCCACGATGGATGGCTTCTATTAATTCATAAGCAGATAAACCTTTGTGTGGCAAATCTTTTTCTTCAATTCCCCAAACTTCGGAAATGTATTTTCTATGTTCCGGATTTTCTATATCTCTGTTTCCCGGCAATTGGTCGCATTTGTGACCGTGTTCTCTTCCACCTTGTCCGTTTCCTTGTCCGGTAATGGTTCCGTAACCGCAATAGGGTTTCCCAATCCTTCCTGAAGCGAGAACAATATTAATGCAGCTTAACACGTTTTCTACCCCTTTGGAATGATGTTCAATTCCTCTTGCATGCATTAAAAATGAAGTGGAAGCTTTTCCCCACAATTTAGCAGCAGCTTCTATTTTTTCCTTTTTTGCTCCGGTAATTTCTTCTGCCCATTCTAAGGTGTAATCTTTTACGGCAGCGATGGTTTCCTCAAAACCTGAAGTATGATTATCTATAAAGTCATGATCCAACATATCGTGTTGCACCATATAATTTAATATTGCTCCAAATAAAGCGGAATCTGTTCCCGGACGAATATCGAGGTGAATATCTGCAGTTCTTGCGAGTGGAATCATTCGAGGATCGACCACGATAATTTTTGCTCCGTTGTCACGAGCTCTCCACAACCAATACGTTAAAGTTGGGAAAGTTTCAGAAACATTGGCTCCGGTAACGATAATAACTTCTGCGTGAGCTAAATCTTCGTAATTATTAGATGTTCTATCCAGACCAAATGCTTTTTTGTTTCCGGCTCCTGCCGAAACCATACACAATCGTCCGTTGTAATCTAAGTTTCTCGTTTTCAAAGCGACACGAGCGAATTTCCCAATCATATAGGATTTCTCGTTGGTTAAGGAAACTCCGGAAAGCATTGCAAAAGCATCGTTTCCGTATTTTTCTTGGATTCGTTTGATTTCAGAAACGGTTTTTTCCATTGCTGCATCCCAAGAAGCCGGTTCGTAACCCACTCCGGGTTTGCTAATTAATGGAGAGGTAAGACGATCTGGATGATTGTCTTGCATGTATCTCTGAACTCCTTTTGGACAAAGTCGCCCTTCGTTGAACGGAAATTCCATCCATGGTTCGAAGCCGACAATTTTATTGTTTTTTGCTAAGAGTTTAATCCCACATTGCATTCCGCAAAAGCAACAATGGGTTTTTACTACTTTATCAGGTTCGTCTCGTCCGACAATTCCTTCGGATTTTGGAAAATTGAGTGATGGTCCGAATTTTTCAATAATATTTTCTGCGGGAATGGGTAATTTAGCCATAATATTTTCTTCAATTTTAACCGAAAAACTCTCCTGTTTTTTCTCTTGCTTTTAAGTGTGCTATTGCGAGTAAATCTCTTTTTCCTTCCGGACTGTAATATAAGATAGAGTCTCCTTCTTCTGTTTCGAGGTTAAAGCCAACTTCTTTTGTGATTTTCCTCAAATCGGCAACATGAAGTCGAGTGGTGTATTCTTTTCCTGTAAAGTTGCAAACTTGCATTCCTTTTTGGCTTCCAACTTTTTTGTAAATATGTGCACCGATTTGAGCCGGTCTTTGGATGATGTGAAAAAATTTACCAAAGGGAATCCAAATCAAAAATATAATCACGAAAAATGCGTGTGTTACTGCCATAAATTCATACGCCATTCCGTGTAGAAAGGTATAACTAAGTGTAAGTCCAAGTCCGGTAATGGATACCAAAATCAATAATAATAAGGGTAAAATATCGCCTTCGAAAGTTTGGGTTGCGATTAATCCGGGATCTTTTAATCTTTTTTGAAGGAAGTAAGTTGCTCCAATTATCACTAAGATTGAACACCAATTTAATGCTCCAAAAGTTAGAGAACCAATAATGGATTTAACGGGAAAACTCATCATTTCGAAACCGAAAAAATGTGCGACATAAATGTCTTCTACATTGGGATAAAGTCCGGTTTCCGGAACTAAGGTGAAATGAATCCAACCAAATGTTAGCGGAACGGTAATCATGAATGCTAAAATACATCCAACTGCCATTGTTAAATGAGCAAATCCTCTTTTTTTACTTCTTTTAATAATAAAGCGTTGGAAGACAATATTTCTAACAAAATCTCTTAAAGAGTACCAAGAAAATTGAAAAAATTCTTTGGAGAAGAGAATCTTCATACTCCGCCAAAAATAAACTTTTGTCGGTGGTCGCTGCAACCAAACGGAATAGCGATAAGCAATACCAAAAACGGCAAATAAAGTTCCAAATAAATAAGCGACTAAAGCCGCATCGTAGTTTTGTAAATTTCTAGAGCCAACTAAAACGAGAATTATCGTTAAAACCGTTGCTAAAACTGCAGTCCAAAATGCTCTTATATTGATGTTTTCTAACATGATATTATATGATGCAGTACAAAGTTAGAAAAACTTAATTTTAGTAAATATGTAAAATAATCAGTTTTTAATATATTTAAAATAAATAATATGGCTAAATATTTTATAATCAGTAAATTAAATAATTGTTTTGAATTAACCTAAATTAAGTCATAAAATATTTATCTCTTAAATTTGAAGAAGAAGTTTATATTTGGCATATAATGAAGAATTATTTTACGTACACTCTTTCTGATAGTTTAAAAAAAGAGACTGCAAGTCATTTTCCAAGTTATTTCGCCTTAGTTATGGCAACAGGGATTGTATCGATTGCTGCTTTCTTGATGGAATTTGATCTGATGGCAGAAATTCTTTTTTGTTTTAATATTGCTGCATATATTGTTTTATGGGGATTTTTAATAGCGAGAATTATCTTCTTTTTTCCCAATTTCAAGAAAGACATTTTGGATAATTCTCGAAGTCTAGGTTTCTTAACTATTGTAGCGGGAACTAATGTTCTCGGTGTTCAGTTTGTTATTATTCGTCAAGATTTTCAAACGGCAATTTTACTGTATTATTTAGGTTTAATTTTGTGGGTAATTCTTATCTATTCGCTTTTTGCAATAATCACAGCCAACCGAAACAAACCTCCTTTAGAAAAAGGATTAAATGGAATTTGGCATCTTATGGTTGTCGCCACACAATCGGTTGCAATTCTCGGAACACTTCTTGTGGATTATTTGCCCTTTTCGAAGGAACTAATGCTGTTTTTCTCACTCATCTTATTTCTAATAGGATGCGTTTTTTATATTATCCTTATCACTTTAATTTTTTATCGGCTTACTTTTTTTAAACTTCGGGCAGAAGAATTCGCACCACCTTATTGGATTAATATGGGAGCAGTTGCGATTACAACTTTGGCAGGTTCAATACTAATTTTGACCGCTGACAAATGGGAGTTCCTCCACTCTCTACAATTTTTCCTAAAAGGAATTACACTTTTGTATTGGGCGATTGGAACTTGGTGGATTCCGGTAATAATTATTATGGGAATTTGGCGTCATGTTTATAAGATGATTCCGCTCAATTATCATCCACAATATTGGGGGATGATTTTCCCAATCGGGATGTACACTGTTTGCACGTATCGATTGGCAGAAGCGACTGATATTGACTTTCTTTTTACAATTCCTTCCTACTTTGTTTATGTTGCTTTATTAGCTTGGGCTGTTGCGTTTTTCGGTTTGATTTTCACACTTTTTAACCGATTTTTTTCGGCACTTAAAACTAATAAGAGAAATTAATATATTAAACTTAATTTGAAGCTATAACATCACCAGAACCATTTGAATTTGCAACTACAGATTTTGGATTTCCTTTGTAGAACACATCACCAGAACCAGAAGAGTTTACAGTTAAATTTCCACTGACATTTATTTTTACATCGCCCGAACCGCTAACAGAAATTTGTGAGTTTATGGCATTTAGGTTAAAGGTATCAACATCGCCTGATCCGGAAATTCCAACCTTTAAATTTTTAGTTTGTCCATCTAAATTAACATCACCTGAGCCAGAAATCCCCACTATAACATCTTTGGAAATTGTTTTTGCATTGATGCTTCCTGATCCGCTTAGCCCAATGTGGAAACTATCAACATTATTAGTTCCCAGCATATTTATCTTACCGGAACCAGATAATCCCAAGGCTTTCATATTTTGTGCATTAAGTGAAATTTTTACACTACGGGAATTATTTATAATATTGAACCCTTTTTCGTATTCAATTATAAGTTTGTTTTCTTTGGTTTCTACTTTTATTTTTTCTAAAATATTAGAATCTCCTTCTAGTTTTATTTTTCCATCTTGTGGAACGTCATTGATTGTTATTTCAAAAGCTCCGGATGACTCCAAAGTATCAAAATTAGTATTTATTTGACGGGTTTCTGTTGTGAAATCTCTATTTCCTCTTATGGTTTCTTGCGCACAAGAAATTAGGAAAAATATGGAGAATATGGAAAGAAATAATGGTTTCATATTGTTTTGATTTTAATTAACTGTTTTGATGGTAGCGCTACCATAGTTCATATTGATTAGGATTTTAGAGGAAGAATTTTCACATTCCCCTTCATAGGATTTTGTAGTATTTTTTTCAATTTGTCGTGTCATTTTCACATTATCAGGATATTTAAGACCTCCGTATTTAAAATTTCCTGAAATGGAATACCCCGCATTTTTGTCTATTCCAATGTTAACATCTGAATAATCTGCTCCGATAGAAATTTTATTGAAATTAGGCTTTACATATTCGATTTTTATGGAGCCATAATCTCCTGTCGATACAAAAGAATTGGTTAGCTTTCCGACAAATACTGTAGTATAGTCTGAAATATTGGTGATGGTGCTAACTTCTCCTATCTTGATGTTTCCGTAATCCATGTTGTTTATGACATCCTTTACTTTCCCGATTTTTACATTTGTATAATCAAGCGTTAAGTTTAGAATTTCTGAATTTTCTATTATCAAATTGCTATAATCAGCATTTATAAGTGCTGTTTTCATATATTGAACTTCTGCTTTAGATACATAATCTAAATCCCATGTATTTAGTGAATTATTTAAATTTCCAAATTTTATATTTCCATAATCTAAACTGATTTTACTACTTCCATTTAATTCATTTAGGATAATGTCTCCATAGCGATTATTGATAGTGATATTATTCGATTTAGGAAGTTTCACGGTATAATTAATTTCGATATTGGTTTTATTTTTTCCACTTATTTTTTTGATAATTGTTTCTGCTGTTACCAAAGATTTACTAGACGTAAAATCAATAGAAATAGCATTGATTTTCTCTTTTACTTGTCTGGTGTCTTTTCCATCTATTTTGATTTCTATGTAAAAAGCTACTGTATTTTTATCCCAACTTGTAAGATTTATGTTTCCGTAGCGGTTAGAAATCCTTAATTCAGCATCAGAATTTACACTAAAGGATTTTTCAATCACCTTTTTTTCAATGATTAAGAGATTGGTATTTCCCAATAAAATTGAAGTTCCTAAAAGGGAAAAGAGGATAACTGTACTATAAATTATTTTCATTGGGGTTGGATTTAAATTCTTGAATGGTTTGAATCTGTTGCATGGCGGTTTCCAACAGCTTTACTTGAAGATCTAAATTTAGCAATATAGACTGAGCTACTTTAGGATTCCCGCCACTTTCCATCAAATCATTTAGAAGTGTATTGTAGTTATTCTGAAGTAACTGAAGGTCTGCCAAAGATTGGTCTACCATTTTTTGATTTTCATAGTTTTTAAGTTGGTTTATTTTTTCAACTTTCTGTTGAACAATGTTGGATGTGTAATTTTCTGCATGACCTAACTCTGGCGAGTATTCGGCTAAATTAATTATTTGGTTTTCTGATTGTTGTGGATTTTTTTCCAAAAAATAATAAGCAGAGAGCATCAATACCGGAATCAAGATGGCTGCTACCTTCCAGTAATTAAATTTAGAAGTTTGAGTATTGATTGAGTTTAATTTATTTTCAAATCGAACCTCATGCCCCTCTAAAAGAGTGTGATTTTCAAGAATTTGTTCTTTATTTTGTTTTAAAAATTCAGCTAATTTATCTTTCATCATTGCATTAATTTATAAGTGTAACTAACTTACTTTTTGCTCTACTGAGCATGGTTCTAGAGTTTTCATAACTCACATCTAATATTTGACTGATTTCCTCATGGTCATATCCCTCTAAGTAGTAAAGGGAGATAATTATTCTATAATTATCCGGTAATGAATTCATTGCTTCTTTTACTGTTTCAATTTTATTACAAAGTTCCACTTCATCTATATCTTCTATTAGTTGCAAATCATTGGTAGAATTTGTATCCATATACATTTTGTCTTTTTTCAAATAGTCCAATGATTTGTTTACCACAATTCGTTTCAGCCAAGATCCAAAAGTAACTTCACCTCTAAAATCACTCAAATTACCGAATGCTTGTAGAAAAGCATCTTGCATGGCTTCTTCTGCCTGCATGTCATTTTTTATTATATTTCTACTGATCTGGTACATAGCAGCCGAATATTTTTTATAGAGTGTCATTTGGGCTTGGTTATTCCCTTTAAGACATTTCTTTAACAATTGTTTTTCGCTATTTAATTGAATTATTTTCAACTTTTACAATTCCATTCTACACAAAAGACGAAAGATAAAAACAACTTGTTACAGTTTATAGAAAAAATGATAGAAAATATTTGTTAATTTTGATTACTAAATTTAAATTCTAATGAAATAAGCATATGAAAAAAAGTATTTTATTAATTGGGCTTGGGACTTTGGTGTTGAGTGCATTTTCTTGTAAGTCTAGTAAAGTTTCACAAGCCACAGAGTCTTCTAATACTGAAGTATGGACGAAAGGAATTACAACCATTTCCGGAAAGATTGCTAAGGTTATACAAGAAAAAGATGGACAAACTGTCATTTTGTATAACAATAAAGGCATTGAATACACAGCGGTAGTCAGTATTTCAAATTTAAAAGATAACGCAAACCAATACCGTACATTTGTAGTAGGAGAGAGTGTTGTGTTTAAAGGGTATTTAATCGAAAATCAACGAATGGTAGTTCGGGAAATTTTGGCAATGCAATAGTCTATTCGACAAATTTTGATTTATACTTTTCAAAATCGTTCATTAGATTTTCTTCAATAGATTTTGGCATACGGCGTGTTGCTTCAAACTCAGTTGTACTAAGTGAAGGAAAATCTTTTATAGTTGGAATCAACTCCAAACTATTTACGAGCATTTCTATTTCTGTTTCATACTGTCTGTACGCCACAGAATGAAAAGTATCATTTTGGAAAATAGAAATCTGCTTTTGCTCGATTAAAAATCCGGCATCAGCTTCTGAGTCCACATAGTGGCATGTTACACCAATTGGCTGTTGATTGTGAATTGCCCATTTTAGTGAATCTAAACCACGAACTTTTGGCAACCAACCAGGGTGGGAGTTGATTAATTTATGATTTTCCACTAGTTCATCAGGAAGCAATCCTGCACCGGCAATTAAAACAAAATCAGTTGAATTTCTATATAGCCAATCGTTAATTTCCGTTGCTTTTACAATTGTAAATCTATAACCAAGTCTTTCAGACAGTTGTTTGGGTGAAATGTCAATTGCTTTACTCGGTCTATGTACAAAAATTGGTTTGAAAGGATTTTCTCTTTTTACAAAAGGCAGAGCCAAGATAGTTACATTATCATATCCTTTGGATTTCAATTGAAATAAAACATCTTGTGTCTTTCGGTGAGAAACATTGTATGAAATAACGGCAATTGACGGCTGTATCATTTGTTTAGTATATATTGTTTATGGTATTCTACTAAATTGTTAATCGGTTTACGGACTATATGCCCAATTTCTAAATGGTAATTTGCGGCAACTGCACGGATGATGTCTTCATAATAATGTGCTACTGAGCCTATAAAATTAATTTCAGAAAACCGTGCTTCTTGGTTAGGAAGTACTTGGTTTTCAAAAAAATCAGCCATAGATGTATAAATTAAATTTTGGATAAATGGCTCGTCCTTATGTTCATGTACAAATTTACTAAACGATGCTAAATATGCATTTGCCAACGGTTTTTGGTAAACGTTTATATTCAAAACACTAATTGTGAGATGATAAGTTTCATGAAAAATTTCAGCCAAATGTTTGGGCATTTTTTTTGAAAAATAGGCATGAAGTAGCTTCTTTCCCATGTGATTTCCACTTCCTTCATCTCCTAAAATGTAAGCGAGTGAAGGAGTTGCTTCTTTTACAGACTTTCCATCAAAATAACATGCGTTTGAGCCTGTTCCCAAAATACAAACCACAGCAGGTTTTCCTCGATAAACAGCATAACAAGCAGCTAACAAATCATGATCAACTAAAATATCAGCTTTGGAGAAAATGTTTTTAAATCCATCTTTCACTATATCTTTTAGGAAGTCAGCCGAACATCCGGCTCCATAGAAATAGACATTTGTTATTTTGTCAGAAATGACTTTCAATTCCTCATTTTTTAGCATTTCAGCTTCTATGGCAGAGGCATTTATATGATAGGGGTTAAACCCTATGGTGTTGGTTCTGAAGTTTTCAGATAAATCGTCATTTAAAATCACCCAATCTGTTTTTGTAGAGCCACTGTCTGCAATTGCTATCATTCGTTCGTCTTTTATGTTAAGTTAAAGGATGGCTAATTTAAACTTCTTAAGCGATAATTGCAAACAAAAACACAAGAAGCAAATTCCTGTAAATTCACTTCTCATGTTTTTTTAAAGAATTATTCAATTTCTATTTCAATTGATGTTTGTTGCTCATTTCCAGACGAGTCCAAAACATAAACTCCAAAATGATAGTGTCCTTTCTCTATCAATTTCCCATTAATTTCTATTGGTATATAAATTTCATCTGTAAGTTCATAACTTTTCGGAGAATTGAGGATTTCATGTGAAACGGAATAGAACCATTCTACTAATTCTGCTGATTTGTGTGTATGTCCATCATCTTCTATATGGATTTCTATTTTGTATGATGCAACTCCCACATTATCACTAAATAAAATGTGAATAGGTATACTTTCACCGGTTTTAAACATTTGTTCTTCAATGGGAGTATGTAAAATAATATTAGGACTTTCAGTATCGGTTTCATCATTTAAACAAGAATGAAATAATCCACTGAAGGAAGCGACTACTATAATGTTTAGAAAAAAAGAATTCATATTTTTAATAATTTAAATTTGTTTAATTCCCAATAGGAATTTGTAGAATAAGTTGAAAGTTTCTCCCCATTTCCGGAATTTCTAACGCACGATAAAAACTCATATGATTAAAATATTTTTCATTTGTGAAGTTTTGAATATTGAAAATCAACTGTGGGTGAAATGATTTTAATCTAAAACGTGATTTTAATCCTATCCCAAAAATTGTATAGCCATCTGTTGAGCTCTCATTTCTAGCAGTATAATTTTGTTTTAAAGCCAGTTTGAAATTTGCTGAAACTTCTAAATTGTCTATTACTTTTCGGTCTTTTAAAATTTGATAATTCCATTCGTTAAAAATGGTCATAGGTGGAGTAAATGGAAGTGGATAGCGTTCATTTTTATTAGAACTTAACTGTTGGTTGTATAAATATTCCAAACTAAGTAACCCCGTTAACCGATGGGAAAACTCTTTTTTGATAGTTGTTTCAAATCCGAGTACCATAGCTTTACTCTGTGTATATTTATAAATCTGTCCGCCATTGGGGAGTGGTGAAAAAACACTACTTGGATTTAGAAAAATATAGTTTTTAAAGTAATAAAAATAAGGATTGAATACGACCATCCAATTTTTTTGATGAAAAGTTGCTTTGAAATCAGAAGTCCAACCTTTTTCTGCATCTAAATTTGGATTGCCTTTTTCGTGCCTAAATGAGCCGTGATGTATACCGTTAGATGCTAATTCAATGGCTGTTGGTATCCGAAAACTACTTGATAAATTTAAATTTAAATCCCAATTGTAATTGGGTTGAAAAAGAACTCCAAATGAATAGTTTAGATTTTTGAACTTTCGGTTTATAGTAGTGCTACGTTGTGCATTTTGGGTAGCATCACTTTCTGAATAGCCATTTTGCATTAGAAAATCATACAATGTAAAATCAAAAAATTCTTCTGTATTTAGTTTTGTGAAGTCATAGCGAATCCCATAATTAATGGACCATGATTTATTGATTTCAAAATCATTGATAAAAAACAATCCTAAATTATACCGTTGAAAATCAGGGAGTAAAAAGCTGTATCCATTGACTTTATTTTGCTGGTTTTGTGATTGAATACCAATTTTCCCTTTGTTTTTATTTAAAAATTTAAATTGATAAATCAATTGAGCATCATAGGTAGTTAACCGGAAATCAAGTTCTAAGTTGGAGGCATTGTTTGAATCTTCTTCACCGTAATGTGAATGAAAGTAACTCCATTCTTGTCGGTGATTATTTTGGTATCCTAATAAAAATTTCAAAGTATGGTTAGAGTTGAATTTATAAAGTGTTTCATTGCTGAGTTTAAAATGATTTACATTCTGAAATGGATAGTCTATATTTCTAGTGTTACCGTCGTCAGTAACTGTTTCTAAATCAACTTCGCCATGTGATCCCGGGAAAAATCCAACTTTTTGATAATAATTACTCCAATTAAAAATTGTTTCAAAATCTGTATCAGTATAGCCTAACTGCATGGAAATAGAGTAATCTTTTCCGGCTGTATTCTTTAGTTTTTTCTGATGAATGGGAATATACTTAGAAAGATAGATAATAGAATCTGTGGGTATTGAGTAGTCACCAAAATTAGTATAATTCCCAGAAATTTTATAGTAAAAATGATTTGTTCGCTGACGCAAATTTAAAGATGTTCCTATAGTTTGATTGACACTTCTTCCTATAAGGTTAAATTCTCCGGAAAAGGAGTAGGGAGCAGGTTTGGTATTGTTATCAATAACTAATGCACCCGATATTGCATCACTCCCAAACTCTAAAGTATTGGCTCCTTTTATGATTTCTACTTTTTCTACTCCAAAAGTATTAATGTCAAGTCCATGGTCAGCACCCCATTGTTGACTTTCTTGTTTGATACCATTTTCTAAAATCGCTACCCTGTTGAACCCCATTCCACGAATTACAGGTTTAGAAGTAGCTGAACCAATTTCCATAGCTTGTACTCCGGGTAGTTTTTCAAGTGATTTTGCTAAAGAGCCTGAAAATGTTTCTGTAAGAAAGTCTTGATTGGCTGTTTCAGTATTTATTATATTTCTTGAGTGTTTGTGTTTGATTTCTGCTTGTTCTAATTCAAATACAGTAGTTTCTTCTAAAACTATATTTAATTTCTTGTATATAGGTACTTTTACTTTTGTTGTATAGAAATTATACCCATCTAGTTCAAAAGTAATTTCATGAATGCCCGTTGTTTGAATGTTCAATTGAAATTCTCCATCTGAATTTGAATAAATATTAGTGTTCTGAGATGATATAAAAACTTCTTTTAACGGAATACCATACTGATTGGTGATTTTCCCGTTTAATGTATATTGTGAACATGCTATTTGTCCTACAAATAGGAATAATAACACAATTTGAGATAATTGCATATAAATTATTTATTGTAAAAATGTAATGAGACCTGGTAAAGTCGGTAAGATATTTATACAATAAAAGGTGGTGCTCTAAGCTGTTTATTTGTAGTGACTTGATTAGAGAAATACAGTGTTTTTCTCTCTAAAATATAAGGTTTTAAAATAATTAGTCCAGGCTCATTTTCTAATGCCTGAACAATAGGCTGATATCCGGAGGATAGTGTGAAATCGCAAAGTTGACAATGGTTTTCGGAGGAAATATGTCCATTGTGTTTACAGTCATTTGAACAAATAATTGTATGTGAGTGTTCATCAACTGGGTGATGTGAAAGTTCATGAATAGGCTGTAGAAATAGCTGGAGCAAAAATAAACTTGCTATCCAAAACTGTGTGAATGCCTGATGATTTCTCATTTAGAAAACAAATCTACTGTCTAACTATTGATTTTTTGTAATTCTTTTTTGTTTTTTTTCAATCTTCTCAAAAAGAATCCATAGATAATCAGGTAATAAATAAAGATAGATAATAAAAGAAAAAAGGAAGTTATAAGCGTAAATATCCAGCCGATAGTTTTACTTTTTTGATTTATTTCATCCATTGAAATCCCCTCTTTTAGAGCTTCTTCTATATATGTTTTTTGCCCTATTTCAAAATAAATAGGTGAGATGAAAATTAAGAGTATAACAACACCAATTACTAAAAACCAAATGATTGTTCTTCTGAAATTGATGATGTATTTAAGCAAATCGGAAACAGAGAGTTCAGAAGATATTCTCCTATAAAAATAGAAAATAATACCAACAAAAATGAGTGAAAATAAAAGTCCTAAATGAGCAAAATTTTCTAGTTTAATAATGTTCTGTTGCCCTAAAATCCGAATGGACTCGTCAGAAAATAAATGTTTACCGGAAAACAATGTCCATACAGAAATAACCAGTCCAAACAACATTTCAGCAATACTGATGATAAACATCCACTGAACAGAGTTGATGGATTTTCTGTGAATCATCTTGAAAATTTCATCTTTTCTGTACGTTTTTGTATCAGATTGAGTTTTCCATAATGATTTTAAATCATTTAATTCCTCATTATTTTCTGTACCTATATCCATTTAGTTTATCATCATTTCTTTTAACTTGCTTTTTACTCGGTTCATTTTAACTCTTGCATTCACTTCAGTAATCCCCATAGTTTCCGCAATTTCTTTGTAAGGCAAATCTTCTAGATAAAGCAATACTAATGCTCTCTCTATATCATTTAATTTTTTTATACTACTATACAGTAAGTTCAAACGCTCTTCTTTTTCTTCATCAATCTCTTGCGTTTTCAGATGAATTATATTCTCACCATCAATTGATGTAACAGAAATGCTTCGCTTTCTTTTACGAATTAATGTAATAGCTGTATTTAAACTCACTCTATACATCCATGTACTGAATTTTGCCTCACCTTTAAATGAACCAAATGATTTCCAAAGTTGTAGTACAATTTCTTGAAACAAATCTTCATGAGCTTCTATATTGTCAGTATAAACCCGACAAACTTTATGAACAATCCCTTGATTGGTTTCAACTAATTCAGTAAATTCTACTTCTTTGGATTTCAATGTTAAGATATCTAATAAGTAACAAAAGTAGGAAAGTTGTTACATTTTTAAGAATTTTTTTGGAATAAAAAAGGAAGAAACCCTCGCTCAAAAGAACGAGGGTATTCCCCCTAACCAACTTAAACCTAATGAAAATAGTATTTCTATCTATTTCCAACGCAAATTTATGTCTTTATTTTTAATCTACATAATTTATTTATAAAAAATATTAATAATAAAATAAGACTAAATTATAACTGATTGATTTTCATTGCTTGACTAGGTGTGATTTTTGAAATTAAATAGGAGGGAAGTACCAAAACTAGAGCTGAAATAATGATTGCTCCTAAGTTAAGTAATAAAATTTGTGTTAAATCAAGGTGAACGGGAGCGTAGGATAAATAATAATTTTCTGCAGGAAGCTGTACAACTTTAAAATATTTCTGAATAAATAATAATCCTAATCCTAACAAATTTCCAATAACCAAACCTGGAACCATTATAAATAAGGTATAGTAAATAAACGTTTTCCGAACCCGCCAATCCGTTGCTCCCATTGTTTTTAGAAGTCCTATAGAATGTGTTCGCTCTAAAATCAAAATCAATAATACCATAATCATGTTTATCACAACTACAACCATCATAATGAATAGAACAACAAAAATATTGGTATCAAAAATAGAAATCCAATCATTGATTTGACTAAATGAGTTTGTGGCAGATTGGGCATACAATTGAAAATCAATGGCATCGTTTACCCTCTCTGTTACTGTATCTAAACTCTCAATATCATCTGTAAATAATTCAAATCCACCTACGGTATTTTCATCCCATTTATTCAGTCGTTGAACTTGTTTTATATCTCCAACCACAAAAATATCATCAAAGTCTTTGATGTCTGTATTGTAAATTCCACTTATAGAAAACCTTCTATAAATAGGCTTTCCCGAATCTTGTATAAAATACGTGACAAAAGAACTGTCAACATCTAAATGCAATTCATTTGCTATTTTTTGAGACAAAACAACTTCATTGGAGAACTTGTCTTTTTCTATTTTTGGAAAACTGCCTTTTATCAAATAGGGATGAAACCGAACAGTATCAAAGTCAGTTCCCACACCCTTTAAAACAATTCCACTAAAATTATCAGAAGTTCGTATAATACCACTCTTCAGTGCAATTGCTTGTACATGTGTGATTTCTGGGATGGTAGTAAATTTAGGATAAAATCCTTGCCGAAGCGAAATGGAATCTGAGTTAAAAGAAATATTACTATTATAAGGCTTTATGGTAATATGTCCATTAAAATCTGCAAGTTTTTGCTTGATGCCTTTTCTAGCACCGATACCCGTAGAAATAGTAATAAGAGCTACCATTATCCCGATAGCAACTGCAATTTGTCCGATACGAATTATCGTGGTAGAAAGGTTATTTTTATTACTTTTACCAAACGCAATCTTTTTTGCAAACCACCAAGTGAAATTCAAAATAGTTTAAAATTAAATTATGTTTCAAAAACTGTTCAAATATACATTAATTGCCTTATTCTTAACACAAACTTCCTTTGCGCAAATTGTAATTGATGGGAAAGAGGTAGAAAGTAAACCTGACTTTCATTTGATTACCCAACAAAACTTCTCGGTCATCACCGGAGCTGAACAACCGGATTTATTTATTTCGAAATTAAAAAATAATAGAATTGGTGTTATCACTAATCAAACAGGTGTAGTTCCCGTAAAAAATACAAATAAATCAACGGTAGAATATTTAAGTACTGTTGACTTTTTGATAGAAAATGGGATAATTGTCAAAAAAATATTTTCACCCGAACATGGATTTAGGGGAAATGTAGATGCCGGAGAGACTGTAAAATCAGGAAAAGATACCAAAACAGGATTGCCTATTATTTCTCTTTATGGGAAAAATAAAAAACCATCTAAAGAACAGATTGCAGATTTGGATATTATTGTATTTGATATTCAAGATGTGGGAGCAAGGTTCTATACCTACATCTCTACGCTTCACTACATCATGGAATCAGCTGCTGAAAACAACAAAAAGGTAATAGTCTTTGATCGTCCCAACCCAAATGGACATTACATTGATGGACCGGTTTTAGAAAAAGAATTTAAATCCTTTGTGGGAATGCACCCCGTTCCAATTGTTTACGGGATGACAATAGGCGAATATGCACAAATGATAAATGGTGAAAAATGGCTAAAAAATGAGGTGCAATGCGATTTGGAAATCATTCCGCTAAAAAACTATACTCACCAAACACGGTATAGTTTACCCATAAAACCATCTCCAAATCTTCCCAATGACCATTCCATCAATTTATATCCATCCACTTGTTTTTTTGAAGCATTTAATGGGAGTGAAGGAAGAGGAACAGATTTGCCGTTTCAAGTTTATGGCTCACCTTATTTAAAAAATATGCCTTATCAGTTTATACCAAAACCAAATCAGGGAGCAAAAAATCCTCGGTTCAATGGTCAGATTTGTCATGGAGAAGACTTGAGTAATACACCTTTATTAAGCCAAATCAGCTTAAAATGGTTATTAAACGCCTATAAAAATTATAAAAGTTCTGAACCTTTTTTCATAAAGAACTCAGGACAATTTTGGATAGATAAATTAGCAGGAACGGATGAACTTCGTAAACAAATAGAGCAGGGGTGGACAGAAGAGAAAATTAAAGAAACTTGGCAAGAAGATTTGGATGGATTTAAAATTATAAGAAAAAAATATTTACTCTATCCATAAATCTTAATTATCAATCTAAAAGATTAATTAAACATAGTAATAAATTAATTAACAGTATATTAAATTGAAATATAAAAATATAATTTTTAATTTAGATGGAACACTTTGGGATTCTAGAGAGTCCTTGATAGAAAATTGGAATCAGGTTCTAAAAGACCAAAATTTACTAAAAGCTAAATTAGTTCCTGATGATATGAACCAATATATGGGGCTATTAATTCAAGATGTTTTAAAAGATTTATTTCCGACGATTACCGAAAATCAAGTACAGGAAATTTTAACAAAAATTGAACAGTCAGAAAATGAGAGTATTCAAAAACATGGGGGAGTTCTATACCCAAATGTTAAAGAAACGTTAGAAAGACTAAATCAAACTCATAATTTGTTTATCGTAAGTAATTGCCAAAATGGTTATATAGAGGCTTTTCTGGAATACTACAACTTTCAACCACTTTTCACAGATTTTGAATCACACGGTAGAACGAATAAAAATAAAGCTACAAATATTCAACTATTACTAAACCGAAATAAATTAAAAAACAAAGAAACAGTCTATGTTGGTGACACTGAAACCGATTACCAATCTACAATTGTAAATGATTTAGACTTTATTTATTGTAGTTATGGATTTGGAGAAATTTCACACAATTTAAGTATTCCTCATCTCCAAAATTTTAATGAATTAATTGATTTAATGAAGTAATTTATGAGTAATAAAACACAAATAAAATGTCCAAATTGTGAAACTTCCATTGATGTACAAGATATATTGGCACATCAATTAGAGGAAGAAATCAAACAAAAATACCAGAAAGAGTCAAACGAGGCAAAAGTCAAAATTAATAATCAAATAGAACTTCTAAAGAAAGAAAAAGTAGAATTTGAACAAAAAAAGGAGAAAGAAAACGAACTGTTCAAAGAACGGCTAAATAAACAGTTGAAAGAAGCTAAAAAAGAACAGGAAAGCAAACTAAAAGCAAAGTTGCAGGAAGAGCAGTCAGAGCAATTTCATGCGCTTCAAAAAGAACTAAATGAAAAGTCTGAACAGATTAAAGAACTAAACCGAAGCAAAGCAGAAATTGAGAAGTTAAAACGAGAAAAATCAGAACTAAAAGAAGCAATAGAAGCCGAATCTCAGCGGAAACTTAATGAAACTCTTCAAGTTGAAAAAGATAAAATACGTAAGGTTGAAGAAGAAAAAAATGAGTTGAAATTCAAAGAGTTACAAAAACAATTGGAAGACCAAAAAAAGTTGACTGAAGAAATGAAACGAAAGCAGGAGCAAGGTTCTATGCAAATGCAGGGTGAAGTTCAAGAATTGGCAATAGAAGAATGGTTGATGACAAATTTTCCACTTGATTCCATTGAGGAAATAAAAAAAGGAGCACGTGGTGGAGACTGCATTCAAATTGTAAATACCCGAAACCGTCAAAATTGCGGAAAGATTTATTATGAAAGTAAACGCACAAAGGATTTTCAGCCAAGTTGGATTGAAAAATTCAAAGCTGATATGCGTGAAAAAGGAGCAGATATAGGTGTTTTAGTGACTGAAGCTATGCCATCCGGTTCAGAACGTATGATCAGTATAGAAGGCGTTTGGGTTTGCACTTACGAAGAGTTTAAGGGACTCTCAGCAGTGCTAAGAGAGTCAGTCATTCAACTCAGTTTAGCAATTGCCTCTCAAGAAAATAAAGGAGATAAAATGGAAATGCTATATGAATATTTGACCAGTAATAATTTCCGAATGCAAATTGAGGCAATTGTAGAAGGGTTTTCTTCCATGAAAAATGCACTGGAAAGTGAAAAACGTTCTATGCAGCGAATTTGGAAAGAACGTGAAAAACAAATAGATAAAGTGATTACAAATACAATTGATATGTACGGTTCGGTAAAAGGCATAGCCGGAAATGCAGTTCAATCTGTGAAAGCACTAGAATTAGACTCAAATGAATTGAATTTTGAGGATTAGGTAGTATCTCACAGCTACTGACACTACTCCGGAACATAAATAATCTCTCCGTTTTCTAATTCGTAAGCTACGCCTACTTTTTTCCCTTTTTTGTTTGGTGAAGTACTTTTATCTTCGGAAGGCATATATTTATTGATTTTTTTTCCTTCTTTGGTAATGATTTCCATATTGTCTTTTCCGGGATTTTTAACGATGGTAAAATCTTCATCAGAAAATATTTCATCCATTTTCAAATTCATTACCATGGCTACCATGAGTGCTACGGCAAAAACCATAGCCACATCAAAAAGATTAACAATTACACTTAGCGGATCACTGTCTTCTTCAGTTCTAAATCGGGAAATCCTGCGCTTATGTTTCATTTTATAATAAATTGATGTAAGACCTTTTGGGTTTTAAAAATCAAAAGGAGCTATTCTTTTTTTAGTTTTTAGTTTCTTGAGCCAAAACATGGGCTACATAATCCAAATTATTGGTTTCTTTAGCGTACCAACGTTGTTTAAACTGTAAAGTTACCAAGCCTATAATGCTAATTACCAAACCAACAACGGTTGTAGCAAACACCACTTGCATATTGTACGCCATTCCGGAAATATCGCCTGACGACAAGCCTACCAAAGCGGGACTCATGGCTATCAAAGTACCTATTAACCCTAAAACAGGACCTAATTTTGTCAATAATTTAGAGGTTGCCGTTTCTTTTTCGGCGTCGGTTTCAAAATTGGAGATTGAAAAATCGTAATAGGCCGCATCCGGTTTGTGAAGCAGTAAATCTCTTAAATATTTTATATATAATGAATTGTCTTTTAAGGGTAGATTTTGTTTTAATTCTTCAATATTATCCGGAGTTAGTTCTTTGATTATTGTGTCCAATATTCTGTCGTTTTTCCGCTTGGTTATAAACTGATTATAAAAACTTCCGCTTAACAATAACGATTTAATAAATAGGATTAACAGGATAATAATATCTGGGATTAACAAACTGTTGGCTACCCAAAAAAGGATTTTTGAAATGATTTCCATTTTTATTTATTCTATTTTTTTATGTTGAAATTATTTTTACTTCTCTTAAATTTCCACCAAATACGATTAAGTAGAAACCCCATTGCAAACAAACCCATAAATAGTCCTAAGGTTAATAATCCTTTTTTATAATCTATAAATTGAGGTGTGCTTACATACATTATTTTTCCGTTTGTAGTTGCTATCAATCCTAAAACAGCAACAAAAAAACTAACCAAAAGATGAATTTCGAGCCGTAAATCGGTTTCCGGAATAAGTTTTCGGATGCTTATACTTAAAAGAGGAATACCCAGAATGCTTACAACGGCAAAAACTAAGGCTGTTGTTTCAAAATCGGCGCCGGTAAAGGCAAAAAAACTTTGAGTAAGCAAATAGAGTAAAACCGGAAAAATCAATAATCCGGGGTAGTAATTAAGTATTTTCCCCCATTTACTTTGTGTTCCATTTAAAAAATCCAGCAACGAAACAAAACCAAAATTCAGACAAATAACCGATTCTATGGTTACTAAAACAGCCATATTATTAAGGATTTCGGTATTTTGAAGATACGATTGCATAACGCGTTGCGATTGCTCCGTAGCAAAAGGATATACTCCCAAAATAAATATTCCGACCAAAAAACTTACCCCCAATACTTGCCAAAACTTCCAAAAACTTAATTTCAGCAAGGTATTGATGAGGATAAAAAGTATGAGTATATCAATTATAATGCTCATACTCTGTTATGGTTCGTTTTTTCTTTTTTTCCTTAAAATGATAATTAAAATGGCAAATAAAACAATAACAACAGCTCCAATAAGAAACCCGTTTAGTTCTGTTTTTTCCTTCTGATTATCGGTTTGTACTTCTTCTTTTTTCAGCACTTTAGCATCATCTGAAATATTTTTATCAGAAGTTGTGCCTTCTTTCATTTCTTTGAGCTGTTCTTTATAAATTTTGGCTTCGTCGGAAGATACTTGCTTGGTTATATAATCTTGTAATTTGCTGTTATCTGCAGCAAAACCGGAAGGTTCTGCTCCAAACTCTTTTACCAGTTGGGTATGGAGTAAGGCTATATTTTGTAACTGCTCTGCTTTAGCTTTCCACATGTTTTTTCGAGATGCTTCCAACATTACGGCGGTTATTTCCTGCAATGCTGCCGGATTTTCTTTTTTGAAAAATACTTCAATTCCCAATTGGTGAATATCTTGTACATAAGTATCGTAAATTTCATCCCACATTTCTTGGTCTATAACTTCCGGACGAGTCGCATCCCAGCCATAGGTATTGGTTACGATTTCGGTAATTTGTCCGGCACTGGAAGCCTTTCCTTTCATTACCTCTCCAATATATTTCGGGTTAAAAATAGTAGCTCTGGCTTCAACGCCAATGGCTTCCTTCAATTCCTGCATTAGCATATTATTGCGGTTTCGGTAGTCTGCCAAATAGGCATCGGGGTCTTTTCCGGTTACTTCCTTAATTGCCGTGTTCATACCGCCCATAAATTCATAAACATGGTCTAAGCTAAGTGCTCCCCAAGTGTTATTTTGGCGAGGTTGGATAATAACATCTGTATTTTCTAAGGCAGCTCTTAGCATACCTTCGCTGTATTTGCCCCAATCTTTTTCTTGGTCGTAACTCGCTCCCATATTATAAATATACTGGTCGGCAATTTCCTTTTGGGTGGTCCATTTATCGCCTGCAGTAATTAGTTCTTTAATTCCGGTATCGTAACGCCCTTGCAGTCCTCCAAAAATTCGTTGCTTTGACATTTCTCGAGCTGTTTTTGGCGGTACTCCGTTTTCTACCAGTTGTTTTTCTATATCCAAAGTGCCTTTGTTTACTTGGTTTTCAAAATCTTCGTCTTTGGCGTTGGATGCCAATTCTATGGCTTTAGAAATTAAAAACAATCGGGAAGCCGCTAAATCTCTAAATTGCCCAGAAGTTTGGATAATTACATCCACTCGCGGACGACCCAATTCTTTGGAAGGAATAAGGCGTACATCGGAAACCCGTCCATAAGTATCCCGCACCGGTTCTGTACCCAGCATATACAGTACTTGGGCAATGGAAACGCCTTCGGTTTCTATAAATTCGCTGCTCCAAAACGTATAGCATATTTTTTTAGGATATTCGCCATGTTTGGTTTGGTATTCGTCTAAAGTACTTTGGGCTAAAGCCACGCCTCTGTCCCAAGCCAGTTCAGAGGGTGTCGATTCTGCATTTACCGCATAAAGGTTGTGGCCGGTAGGAACCGCATTGGGGTTTGCCACGGCATCGCCACCAGACGATGGCGCAATATAGCCGCCGGATAGCCCATTGAGCAAAGCCTGTAATTCTAATTCCGGACTTTTTTGTAAATCTTCTTTATAACGAACAACATTATTCAATGTTCGGTCTATTTCCATAACAGCTCTTGCTTTGTCTTTTACAGCTTTGGGAATTTCCGGTTTTTTAATATTTACAAAAGAGGGCTTTCCGCTTGGTTTGGCATTTGGATTTCCTTTTGGTTTTTGGGCTTCATCTTTTACAAAATCGGGCTTTTTACCTGTTTTTGGAGTTGCTGTTGGTTTTCCTGAATTTGGTTTTTTATCGCCCGGTTTTTTATTTAAAAATGCAGGTTTCATTTTGGGCGGATTGATGATGTTTTTAGACTTTTCCAATTCTTCAACACTCACTCCGGCAACCGAACTTATAAATTGAGGTGTTACTGTTTTTCCCGATAGAATTTGATTGACTAATGTTTTGGCAGGATTCAAATAATTTTCATTAAAAAAGCCTCTGTTTTTTAGCTGAATGTCAGTTACTTTCCCATTCATTTTATCTAAATAGGCAAGACTGTATGCTATGGGGTCGGCACTCATTGCCAAAACGGTTGAGTTTATTTTTTCGGGTTTATAGGCTTCTCCGGCTACATAAAATTCGCCATTTATTTTTTCGGTAGAAACTTCTTCTGCAAAATTATCTAACTTTTCAATTTCAGCTTCCGAATAAGGTTTGGTAAGCAGACTGTCTAACCTTAAACTTCTGTGAAGCCCCATTTTTACAGCCATTTTTTTCACTTCCAAAGAAATTTCAGGTTTTTGTGAAGCATCCGTTTTATGATAAAAACGGATTTTATCTTGCAACCCCCGGAAATAATTGCGCATATCGCTCTCCACAAAAGCCGGTGTTAAATAGGAAATGGTAGTGGCATACGATCTTCTTTTTGCCATCATGCTTTCGCCAATATTTCCAATGGTGTAATAATAAAAATGGGGAATTGTTCCTACCAAAATATCGCTCCAATCGTTTCCGGAAAGAGCCACTTGTTTGTCGGGTGTAAACTCTAAACTTCCGTGTGTTCCAAAGTGGATAAGGGCATCTGCCTTAAAGTCTTTTTGAGCCCAAAGATAAGCGCCTATATAAGCATGGGTTGGTGGCTCTTTTACGCCGTGCGTAATTTTAAATTCGTCGTCGCCAATAGCTGCCGATGGTTGTGGAAGCAAGGCAATATTACCAAAACGTACTGCGGCAATTGCCAAATGGGGTTTGTTATTTTGGGTTACGTTCATAAAATTGCCGGGAGCGGTGCCGTATGTATTAATAACATCGTTGTACGATTTTTCGCTTAATGACGATTTGAGCCAAGCATCATAAACAGAAGCCTCCACTAAAGTAGGATTTCCTTCCTTTACAAATTGCTCAAAAACACCTTTTGCCGAAGGACTGAAAATGCTTCCTTGGCGGTGGAGTATCTCGGTAAATTTTTCTTCCGAATCGGGTAATCCGTTTACGTTGTAACCCTCAGCTTTTAATCGTTTTAAGGTGTTGTATAAAGACGCTGTTCCTTCCATACCCTGTGCGTTGAGCGTATGTTTACCGCCTCCTTTAAAATAATAAATGGCTAATTTTTTATCTTGATTTTTGATGCTTTTTAACTGGATGAAATTATTCACGATTTGAGTGAATTTTTCTAACCTGTCGGGAATGGCTTTAAACCTATAAAGCCCTTCTTTTGTTTTTTCTTGGGCAATTAGTACGTAAGGATAAATAGCTCCGTCCAATTCGGGCATAACAATACATTGCCCCATAAAACCGCCGAACATTCCCATTGGATTTTCCATCCATTTTGCTTCTAACTGAAGTACTGAAAGTGGTGTGAAAAACGGAATGTTATGTTTTTTGAGCCAAGCAACGGCAGCATCGGGAGTACCCATCATTAAACGTCCATGTGGGAAATAAATAGCGGCATCGGGATTGATTTCTGTTAAAAATTTTAATCTTTGGCTAAACGATGCTACGGGATATACATTAAGTCCTGATTTTTGGAACGAAACAATAATGCTGTCCAAATATTGTTTGTTTCCGCTAAAAGGGTCGTGAATCCCCGAAATTATGGCTACTTTTGGAGCACCTTCTTTGTATAAATTATTTTTTTTGAGATAGTCTTCGTATGCTTTTATATCGTTAAAAGTCACTTTTTCATCAAGATGAAAATAAACATCTTTTTTGCTTTCTACCGCCACTTCGGCATTGCTAACAAAAAGCGTTTTACCATCAATTTCTTTACGGATATAACGTACTAGATTTTGATAATTTTCTTTGTTTCCACTTTTTAAATAAGAGGATACTTTTTCTAATTGAAGCGAATCTAAACTGCTAATGTTATTCTCCGGATTGGTTACGGCAAAGAAATGTGTGGGAACTTCCTTGGAAATATTTGTGATTTCGGCACGTTGTTTTTCATCAATTTTGAGTCCCATTCCCCATCCTAAAACAAAGTCATAATGTTTGAGTTTGTTTAACTCATCAAGAGAAATTTCATCAAACTTTATCATTTTATCCGTGTTGGACAATGCAATGTTGGATGCTTGGTAGGGCTGAAAATTCAGTAATGCAATCTGTGTTGGCGACGCTGTTTTGTTCCAAATAAGCCAACCGAAAATTAGTACAGTTACGGCAGCAGCAATTCCTATTATCTTTTTTTTATGTTGTGTTAAATGTCCCATTTTAATCCTATATAATATGTTCTTCCTGGTGATATGTTAGAGTAGAAACTTGAAAATTTTGTTTTATAATTGAATAAATTGTTGATTCCGGCGCTTGCCGTAAAGCCAAACCATAAAGGAGTGGCTAATTGTAAGCGCCAAATGGCGTAAGGTTCGTAGTAAATTTTGTATTCTTCTGTGTTGGAGTCTATTCCGGTGGTATTGTCGGTATCGCTAATATCGACGGTTCCATAAGTGTTCATACTACTGAAATATTTACCACTAAAACTCAGCGTTGGTGAAAATTTATTGGTAATTTTAGGTGAATAATCGGCTCGTAAAGTAGCTGTATGCGGACGGGTTACGGAGCGTTTCTGCGGGTTTTCATATACGTAAGTATAAGCCCCCTTCAGCAGTAAATCTTTCCTTAATTTGTAGGTTAATGATATATCGCCACTTAATACTTTGGCCTTGCCAACATTTACGTATTGTACGGTATCGTTGGAAATCCAATTGGCATTAATTTTATCTTTAATTTTGGAGTATTGGGCAATTAGGGTAATATCCAGTTTTTTAAAATTAAAATCGGAAGATATATTGAAATTGTTGCTTTTTTCGGCTTTCATTTCGGTATTTCCAATAATTTGGAATCCACCTCCGTAAGGATGAAACCAATCGGTAAATAATTCTTTAAGCGTTGGCGCTCTAAAACCTCCGGAATAGCCGCCTCGCAAAGTTATGTCGTCGCTAACTTTATACATTCCGGATAGGCGAAATGTAGGGTTTGCTTTAAATTGGGAATGATAGTCCAACCTCGCTCCTGTAACCAAAGTAAAGGTTTCTGCCAGTTTCCATTCCTGTTGTGTAAAGGCAGAATAGTTTTGTGCATTGCGCGTTGCCTCGGCTCCTTCGTTGGTAAACATAAAAGTAAGCAGGTTTTCAGAGAAGGCTTCTCCTCCAAAAACAAGTGTATGTTTGTCAAATAATTGTTGGTCGTAAATGGCTCCGACTCTCCAAATTTGGTTTTCGTAGTTTTTTTCTTTTTTATTAAGAAGTTTATAAAAATCACTTTTTTGATAATCGTCATAACTTCCCGAAAGGATAAGGTTGCTTTTTTCACGGAGCTGGAAAGTAGTTTTCATGGCGGTTCTATAATTTTGGAACTGATCCCGCACCTTGTAACCGTCTAATCCTCCGGAATTTCGCTCTTGAAAATATACTCCGGAATTGATTTCTGTTGTAATTTTGGGCGTAATAATTATGGAAACTTTGGGGTTAAATCCGTAGTCGGTATATCCTGCCACGTAGGTTTTGCTTAAAGACTGTTCTACAATATCGCCATTTTCAAACTCTTGTTTTATAGGTTCGGTATCTTCCAAAAGATAAGGGTCGCGACTTTTATAAAATACAGAAAGACCTAAACTACCCCAATTTTGTTTGGTACCTACCGATAGGTTATAATTTTGATCTTTATTACTTCCATATAATATAGAAGCACTGATTTGCAATGGTTTTTTGGGCTTTTTGGTGATTATGTTAATAACCCCGCCAATGGCATTGGAACCGTATAAAGATGATGATGCTCCTTTTACAATTTCAACACGTTCTATATTGTTCATATCAATACGGTTGTAGTCGATATTATCAAAGGTTTCACCCGCCATTCGCTCTCCATCTATAAGAAACAAAACGTATTTACCGCCAAGTCCCATCATATTAATATTGGCGTAACCACCATTATTGGTAAATTCTACACCTGCTAATTCTTGCTCCAAAAAATCACGAAAATTAGCCAATTGTGATTTTTCAATGGCTTCGGAAGTGATAACCTGAGTAGTAATAGGAACATCTTTTAACTTTCTTTCCGTTCGGGTTGCAGTGATAACAACTTGATTGAGATTGTAAACTTTTTCGCATAAAAAAACAGAAAAGTTATTGATGTCATTATCAATATTTATTACATATTCTCCCACCTCATACCCCTGAATCCAAGCAGTTAAAGTATATTTTCCTTGTGGAATATTTGTTATATTAAAATGTCCATTGGCGTCAGAATAAACGGTTTTGGTAATTTCTTTTAATTCCAAAATAGCATTTGGAAGACTTGTTTTGTCTTCACAATTGGAAATAGTTCCTGATAAATTGTAGGTTTGGGCGAAGAGCATATTTACCGTAAATAGAAACAGTAAAAAAAAATACTTTCGAAGCATTTATTTCTCTTTATTTTAATGAATTGCTGACAATAAATATCAGCAATTCATTGATAATGTTATTAAATTTGTATTTTTCTAAATCCTAAAAATCGGTTCCACCTTCGGTGTTGTATTGGTATTTGAAACTAACATAACCGGCAGCATTGGTTTCACTTTTGTTATCGTACAATTGAAGTTTCACATACTTTCCGGATGCCGATTTTACCACGTATATATAGTTGTGTACCACATATACCGGCGGCGGATTACTAACGTCTATTGTAAGCCAAGTTGCCAGTGTTTGTGAAAAAGGTTGCTCTTCGGTTTCGATTCCGGCACCTGTAAAAGCTGTGGTAATTGTCCCGATTTCATCTGCTGTATAACCTGAAGTTGGCGCGGTAGTTACATCGTTCCATTCTGTTTTGCTGGTATTGAAGGCTTCAGCTTTACCTACACCAGAAGCGCCACCATTTAGTCTAACATCACCTCTATGAAAGGCAATATCCCAATTGGTATCATTTTGATAATCGGTAACGGTAACTATTTCTCCTTTTGAAAAAGAAAAATAGACCCAATCGGTGTACGAACGGGCATCTAAAAATTCATAGGTTTTGATTTCTCCGACGGTAGCGATATTCTCTGTATCATCATCGTCACTACAGGAGTTTAGAGTAAAAAGTCCTGTTAATAGAGCAAGGATTAATATTTTTATTTTCATAAGAATAAAATTTTATACAAAGAAATATAATTTATTTAGAATAAATAAAAATAATAATATGATAAAAATCATAATTGATAACTAATCAATAGTTTATGACTCTAATTAACGATGTTTTCTAGGGTGTACACTATTTAATGTTTCGTAATTATTAGAAAAAGGACTAAGGAAATAGACTGTACCAAATTCAATTTCTCTATAATCGGTTATTATATTCATATTCTTTAGAATACCAATTCTAAATTTAGAATTTTGAAAGATATTTACATATATAAGGGGAAAAACAAAGTTTTTTCTTCGTAATTCAAAGTAACCATTTTTAATTTTCCCACGTAGCTTAAATGTTTTTACAACGCTATTTTCTATCCAAATATTTGCGTTTATCTTTTTAGGACTCAATACCTGAAGTTCAATAAAATGTTCTCCAATAGCTCCACCAACCCCATTATTATTTGAGGAAAAGGTCTTTCTCACGGCACTAATTGGAGGTATATAATTCTGATTATTATATTTGCCATTTAGTAACTCTAAATTGTTTTTAGTAAGTATTATTATTTCTCTTTCTGTTTCTATATCTCTAAATGTTGTACATGAATTGATAATTAGTAATGGTAAAAGAAATGTCATTAAATTCTTACTCATTTTTTAGTATTAAATCAAAGTTAAAAAAGTAGAGAAAATCAATTTTGAGATTTAGACTTCTTACTTCCTTCATAAATATCATATCGAAGAAAATCACACTCTAATTTCCCATTGAAAACTTTCACCTTTTTAGAAGGGCGAAGTCCTACATATTTTTTTGCTGATAAATCTGAAGTAATAAGCCATGCAAAGGTATTTGGGTAATTATTTTTTAACGTATCTCCAATGGATTTATAGAGTTTTTCATTATCACTTTCTAGTCGCTCATTATAAGGAGGGTTAAAAACAATTAGGACCGGAAACAAATCTTTTTCTGACATAAAAAAATCTTGGTATTTAACTTCTATAAAATCAGTCAAATCTGCACTTATCATATTATGCTCTGCAATTCTGAGCATTTCCGGGTTGTTGTCATATCCTACAATTTTTCCGGTAAATTCACAAATTCGATTGATTCGGGTTTCTTTAATTTTATCAAATAAATCAGTATCATAATCTGACCAATTCTGAAATGCAAACTGCTCACGATGGATCTGTGGCGGAATATTGGCAGCAATAATTGCAGCTTCAGCTAAAATAGTTCCCGAACCACACATAGGGTCAAGTAAATTTCCTTTACCATTCCATCCGGCTATTTTCAGTAATCCGGCAGCTAAAACTTCATTGATTGGGGCTTTTCCATGCTGAATTTTATAACCCCGTTTGTGAAGTGACTCACCACTGCTGTCGAGTGAAAGCGTTACTTTGTCATGGCTGATATGTAAATTAAACCAAATATCAGGATTCGATTTATCTACACTTGGTCGTTTTCTAAACTTTTCATTGAACCGATCTACCAATGCATCTTTGACTTTTAATGCAGCGTAGTGCGAATGTGTAAAATAGTTGGAATGAACCGTAGAGTTAATAACAAAAGTTTGGTCTATATCTAAATAATCTTCCCAAGGAAACCTCTTGAATTTATCATATAGTTGAGTTTCATTTTTCACTGAAAATGAATAAATTGGTTTTAACACTCTTAGAGCGGTAGATAAGCTATAATTTGCTTTATAAAGAAATCCTGAATCACCATAAAATTCTACCAAACGATTTTTTACAGTCACATCTGCTGCACCTAGAGCTTTTAATTCTTCTGCCAAAATTCCTTCAAACCCAAAGAAAGTTTTGGCTTGCATTTTAAAGTTTTCCAATTCTATTTTTTACAAAAATACTTTTAATCTCTGTTTCTAGTAGAAATATATTCTGATATTTTTAACTGCCGATAAATCATTTACTATTTTTTATAAAATACTTGAATTACTTTTGCAAAATGTTTGAAGTACTGATTTTACTCCTTTCAGTTTTTTTAGGAAGTTTACTGGGGCAATTTTTCATTGGAAATAAATCCCTTAAAAAGTTTCTATTGACTTTTAGTGGTGCCTATTTTTTGGCAACGGCTGTTTTGGAAATTTTCCCAACGGTTTATGAAGTACACGACCATACCATAGGTTTGTATGTATTGGCAGGTTTGTTTTTTCAGATGTTGGTAGAGTCGTTGAGTAAAGGGGCCGAACATGGGCATGTTCACATTCACAATACACAATCTTTTCCACTAACAATTTTTTTAGGATTGTTTCTCCATTCGTTTTTTGAAGGAATGCCTCTGTTGCACCAACATTCAGACAATTTACTTTGGGCAATATTCATTCACAATATACCGGTTTCTATGGTGTTGTATGGTGCTGTATCATCTATGAAAATATCTCGTGTGTATGTTGTCTTGTTTATGCTTGTTTTTGCATTAGCAGGGCCTTTGGGTGTTTTGTTTGGAAATACAATTTTTGAACAATACCACAACCAAACATCAGCCTTTGTAGCCGGAATTTTCATTCATATTGCTACCGTTATTTTATTTGAAAGCACTGACAGCCATAAATTCAAAGCCCAAAAGGTTTTGACTGTCCTTTTGGGCTTTGTGGTTGCTTATCTGACAATATCATTTGGACATCATCATTGATAAATGATTATTTCTTTTTAGAATTAAATCCATCAATTCCTTGTTTCATCCATTTTAGATAAACATCGACATCATATTCAGCAGCCATGGGCTCATTATAATTATTTAATTCAGAATCGACTATTACATAATAAGGTTGAGCATTTGTTTGGTATTTTTCAATTTGAAAAACTGTCCATTTGTTTCCAACCGTTTTTAAATCTCTCCCCAGTGTTTCAGAATACTTTTGTTCCTCTGCAGGTAGAGGAGTTCGTTCATCAACATAAAGTGAAACAAGAATAACATCATTTATTAATGAATTTTTGACTTTAGGATTTGACCAAACACGCTCTTCCACTTTACGGCAATTGGCACAAGCATGACCTGTAAAATCAATTAGAATAGGTTTATTTACTTTTTTTGAATATTCTTGAGCATCTTTTAAATCTAAAAATGCAGGAATATTATGTGGTCCTAATTTTTGCCCGGATTGTAACTCTGTTGATTCAGAATTTCCACCTGAGGAATTTCCTGTAAACCCAACACCACTTGGTGACTCTGCATAGTGAATAGGTGGCGTTAATCCACTTAATAAATTAACCGGTGCGCCCCACATTCCGGGAATCATGTAGATTGTAAATGTAAATGTTAGTATAGCAAAAAAGAGACGAGTTACACCGATTCTATCTTCGGGTGCGTCATGTGACATTTTGAATTTACCCAATAAATAAAGTCCTAACAATCCAAAAACAGCAATCCAGATGGCCAAGAAAACTTCTCTTTCTAACCAATGTGCTTGCCAAACTAAGTCTGCATTTGATAAGAATTTGAACGCAAATGCTAATTCAATGAATCCTAAACTAACTTTTACAGTATTCATCCATCCACCTGATTTTGGTAGAGAATTAATCCAACTTGGAAAAATAGCAAACAATACAAACGGAATTGCTAATGTGATAGAAAATCCTAATGATCCAATTATCAACGCATAGTAATTTCCTGTAGTTGATGCCTGTGTTGCTAAACTTCCTATAATGGGCAACGTACAGGAGAAGGAAATAATTACGAGTGTAAATGCCATGAAGAAAACACCAATATATCCTCCTTTGTCAGCTTGTTTATCTGTATAATTTGCCCAACTGGAAGGGAGTGCAATTTCAAATGCTCCAAAAAAGGAGATTGCAAAAAAGATAAATATGGCAAAAAATGCAATGTTTACCCATGGATTTGTTGAAAATTCATTAAGTGCTGATGCTCCAAATAACCATGTGGCGAGAACAGCTAATCCGGTGAAAATAACTACAATCGACAAACCATAAATCAATGCTTTTGTAATTCCTTGACTGCGTGATTTACTTTGTTTGGTAAATAAGCTCACAGTCAATGGAATCATTGGAAAAATACAAGGCATTACTAAAGCCAACAGTCCGCCACCAACTCCTAATAGAAAGATTTCCCACAGCCCTTGTTTTGGCTTTTTACTTCCATCGTCCATAGAAACATCATTACTGGCAAGTGTTGTTTTTTCAATTTGTGTAGAATCATTTACAGTTGCTACTAGAGAAGTGGAGTCTGTTGTTACTGTATCAATTGCAACAAGGGGTGGAGTTGTTGTACTATCAACTTCAGTAGTGTTTTCTTCTACAGTAGGTTCATCTACCTCTTCTGTTTTTTCTTCTTTGGGTTTTGGTGTGATTTTTACTGTAAAATCTTTCCAATCCGGAGGTAAACATTTTTCAGCATCACAAACTTGTGTTTCTGCACTAAATTTGAGTGTTGTTTCTTTACTATTTTTGAGTTTTATTCTCTGTTTAAATGTCACATTGTGTTCGTAGTATTTCTCTTGTTGTTGAAAAAGCTCACTGTATTTATCTAATAATTTTCCTGATTCAGTAACTCCCCCTTTGTATTCTACATTAGAATTATCTTCAAATGTTACAGTTGCCGGTACTCCAATTCCATCTGCCGGATGTTTTTGGGAGTACATATGCCAACCTTCATCCATTTTTGCATGGAGGAGTATTTCATACTCATCATTACTCAAATCTTTGGTTTCAGTTGACCATTTTACCGGAGTTAAAATTTGAGCATAAGTTAAAAAGGGGAGTAGTAGTAGTAAAAAAAACGTCTTTTTTAACATAAGTAAATATTTAAGTATTTGTGTGTGTGTTCAGTACATTTAAAGGGTTCGGCAATTCGTTTTCCTATTAAGTAGAGAATTTCATCTTTAGCATCTACCAACAACCAAGCATTTTCTTTTTCTAGTTTTGAATATTTTTCATCTTTGAAAAATTTCAACAGCTTCTTTTTGCCTTTCATACCTAGCGGAGTGAATGTATCACCAACCTTTACCTTTCGAATCCGAAGTGGAAATTCAATTTTTTCAAAATCTAATGTTTCTGAAGCTACTGAATCTTTGACCTCTGATTTCTCAATCCTCAAATATAATGGTTTTTCTATTATTTTATCTTCCTCTAAATTAATTTCATCAGGTACTTTATTTTCATTAATTCTCACCAAATGCAACTCTGTTCTATTTTTTATCAGTCGGTGCGTCTCTGAACGAATTTCTCCATTGTTGGAAGAGTTTATTAGCTTTTCTATTTCATAAGGATGTGTAAATTTAAAGTCTTTGAATAAATGAAATAAATGTACAGATAGTGGTTTTAAATCCTTTAATTGCTCAATTTGTATGCTTATTATATTGTTTTTTTCTGTACTTAATTTCTCCCAAATAGAATCTATATAATTATCGGTAATTGATTTGTAATCGTTCAAATTTTGTATAGTTTGTGCAAAGTTTTCTAGAAAATTAGGATGAATTTCATTTAGAATTGGAGTGATTTTATGGCGAATTTTATTTCGGGTATAGTCTATTGATGAGTTCGAACGGTCTTCTCTCCAAAGGAGATTATTGTCATTTGCATACTTTAGGATTTCTTCTTTTGAGTAGGAGAGAAGAGGTCTTAAAACATTTTGGGATTTTGATTTAATTCCGGTTAAACCGTCTATTCCGGTTCCACGGCTTAAATTAATTAGAAAAGTTTCCAAAGAATCATTTAGGTGATGGGCAGTCAAAAGGAAGTCAAACTCATACTCATGTATTAATTCTTGAAACCACAGATAGCGTAGATTTCTAGCTGCCATTTGAGTAGAATAATTTCCACTTTGTTTAAATTCTTTTACATTAAATTTTTTGGTATAATGGGTTAGATTATTTTTTTTACAATATTGGACAACAAATTTTTCATCATTATCAGAATCCTGTTTTCGAAGTTGAAAATTACAATGTGCTATGGAAAAATCATATTCAGTTTTTAGCAATAAATCACATAAAACCATACTATCGACTCCACCACTTACTGCAACTAATAGACGTGAACTAGAATTTAATGAAATAAGTGTTTCAAACTCTTGCTTAAATGAACTTCGAATGCTTTGCATAGTTTACAAATTTAACGAATAAAAAAAGTGTAAAAGAAATATATTCTTTTACACTTTAATAATTTATAGTGCTTACTATTAGTTATTTCTATCAACAATTTTGTGTAATTCAAAATTTATTATAAAACTGGTATCTCTATAAATATCATTTCGTAAATAATCTCCAGAATAAACATAATCTCTACCAAATGCGGCACGAGATGGTACTATGATAGCACCTTGAAAATTATAAAGATCTGCCCCATTAGTCTCTGTTGTATTAAAGTGTTTTAATCCTTCTACCAATCCTTCAATTACAAAGTTATCTATGGTTATGTCATTCTCTTGCATAGTCTCAGTAATATCTACATAATAAAAAGAATAGCCCGAAGAGTAAGTTATATCCCAATTTGCAGTACCAGTTGTATAAATTGTGGAGGTAAGAGTACTTAAACTACTACTATAAGGAGTCTCACCATCTGCTAAATCATCATAGGAAGCAACAAATTTTTTCATGTCATATGAAATCAAAATACTATCTTGAGCATTACTGGTAACAGCATCACCGGTAGCTTCTATTCCCTCTCTTTTTACAACCCAAACTCCAGAGGATAGTTTTGTACCTTGAGATCGAAGGTTTGGATAATTATCATCATCCTCGTCTTCATCCTCGTATTCAGTAATGAGTCCTCTTTCGGGATCAAAATAATGATCTTCCAAATATTCTACAATTGCATCATCATCCACTTGATTTTGCTCATCTTGCGGAAGTTCATTATCATCATCATCATTTTTACAAGCTCCAACTATAAAACCGGCTACAAGAAGTAGAATTCCCCATTTTTTCATCATAAAATTTCTGT
>JBKEAG010000161.1:0-1678 GCA_047972025.1 Moheibacter sp. | reverse complement strand
TTTGAGCAAAAATCATTTTGCTGTATAGGTTGTAAAACAGTATATGAAATTTTGAATTTGAATGGATTAGAGAATTTCTATGCCATGAACAAAGAAGCCGGAGTTCGTCCGGACAGTAAGGCAAATCGACATTTTGAGTTTCTAGATACTCCAGGTGTTTTTGATAAACTTATTGACTTTTCAGACGCAGGGACTACTTTGGTGACATTTCATATTCCGGTTATTCATTGTACATCTTGTATCTGGCTGTTAGAAAGTTTACGGGATGTTAATTCACACATAAACTTTTCCACAGTAAATTTCTCTAAAAAAGAAGTTCAAATTTCTTTTAATAATGAAGAAATTAAACTGAGTGAAGTTGCCAAATTATTAACACAATTAGGCTATAAACCATCTGTAAATCTAAACTCACTAGATAAAAAAAACACCTCCTATAACCGAATGTTACTGTATAAATTGGTAGTAGCCGGATTTTGTTTTGGGAACATCATGTTGTTGGCATTTCCAGAATATACAAATGATGGAGAAACTTGGTTGGAAACAAACAAAGGCTTTTTCCGTTGGGGAATGTTTTTACTGTCACTTCCTGTGATGTTTTTTTCAGCAACAGACTATTTCAAATCAGCATGGAAAGGACTAAAGAATAAGACGATTAATATAGACTTTCCTATATCATTAGGATTTTGGGTGCTTTTTCTGCGAAGTGTTTATGATATTATTTTTAATATAAGTCCGGGTTATTTTGACAGTGTTGCGGGATTGGCTTTTTTCATGTTGATTGGAAAATGGTTTCAGCAGCAAACCTATAAATCTATGGCTTTTGACCGAGACTATAAATCTTTCTATCCAATTGCAGTTGTAAAAATCCAAAATGGAATAGAGGAGCCGACTTTATTGTCCGATTTAGAAGTTGGGGATAGAATCTTGATTCGAAATGAAGAAATAATACCGGCTGATGCAGTATTAATCAAAGGAGAGGCTATGATAGATAATAGCTTTGTGACAGGAGAATCAAAATTAATTTCCAAAAATTCCGGAGATAAAATTTTTGCTGGAGGAAAACAGTCCGGAACCGTAATAGAGCTAGAAATAATAAAAGAAGTAAACCAAAGTTATTTAACGCAATTATGGAATAATGAAGCGTTTCAGAAAGAGGATTCGGGACTGAATAGATTGACCAATAAAATTAGTAGGTACTTTGTTGTGATTATTCTAGGAATAGCATTGTTGGCAGGAGTTTATTGGTACGTAAAAGATGCCTCGCAAGTACTACAAGTAGTAACAGCAATTTTGATTATTACTTGTCCTTGTGCATTAGCACTTTCTTCACCTTTTATACTAGGAAACATGATGCGAATCTTTGGAGAAAAGAAGTTTTATATTAAAAACACATCGTCCATAGAGTCTATGGCAAAAGTAGATCAAATTGTATTTGACAAAACAGGAACCATTACAGAAAGTCAAAGTGCAGAAATTCAGTATATAGGAAATGACTTGACTGAAACAGAATTGATAGGTGTGAAATCAGTACTTCAAAATTCTAACCATCCATTGAGCCGGGTTTTATACGAACATATAAAAGAACAGCAATTAATTCCAATTGAAAGCTATGAAGAAGTGTTAGGGAAAGGGCAAAAAGCAATTGTTGCAGGAAACGAAATCAAAATAGGGTCATGGT
>JBKEAG010000151.1:0-21675 GCA_047972025.1 Moheibacter sp. | reverse complement strand
TGAATAAAGATGGAGATTGGTGGAAAATAAGTACTGAAGATGGAACTGTTGGTTATGTACACAAAAGTAGAATTATACTGGAATTGTAATGTTTCAAATGCACTGGTGGCAGGATTGGAGCCCCGACCCTACCAAAATATCATTTTACCAAGTAAAAATTACAGAAGCCGACGGAGATACTTTTTACTACCCCAAAGAAGAAGCAAGGCTTAAAGACAACAAAATAGACTGGCAAAAGCTCATCACCTACCAAAGTTTAAAGTTATGTGACGATACCGTAATGAGCGAACTTACCAAAACCAATGCTCCACTGATTGTGGGTGAGCCGTTGGAGGCTTTGCAACATTCAGAAAATGATAAATGTCCGAGGTGTGAAGAGGAAATTACATTAGAGCAAATCAAGAAAATATGCGTTGATTCGAAAGGAAATTGTCTTATTGAAGATGATACCATGATAAAAGCTGCTCTGCCCTACTTAAACCAATATAGAAAAAAAGTAGGTCTTAATACCTGTACAATAAAAGCCCATTTTTTAGCCCAGATAAGTCAAGAATCCAAATTTTTCCAATTACAAGAAAGATTTAAATATACAAACCTAGAAAGGATGAAAGGGTTGTTTAAATCTTATTTTAAACAGTTTGGTAGTTTAGAAAATCAGAAAAAAGAAGCTAAAAGATTATCCGATTTATCACTCAATCCAAAAAATTGGGAAGAAGTTGCCAACGCAATTTATGGTCCCAGTCACCCAATAGGTAAGGATTCCGGTCATGATAACACTGATGGCTAGCGTTATAGTAGAAAAGGATTTAAACAAATTACATGGAAAGATAATTATAAAGAAAAATATTAAAGTTTAAGTAAAACATCCACTTTAAGCATGGGTATCACACTTTTAATTTTTTTCAGTAACTATTTTCTTCATCCAGTAATTAATTTTGAAAACTGTAACATTGAAATTTCTTTTTCGTCTTATAGAAAAGATTGTCATTTATGCCGGTATTTACTAAAACTATTTTCATACTAATTTCTATTTTAATCACTATCTGTTCAAGGGGGCAAGAAACGGATTCCATTTCCCGAAAAATAATTAACATTATCAAAGTTTCAGATGCCCCTAAGATAGACGGTATATTGGATGACATAGCTTGGGGAAATGCGCCTATCGCAACAGATTTTGTAGAACGAACCCCAAATAATGGACAACCTGCTCCTGATAGTTTACGTACAGAAGTAAAGATTGTTTATGATGATTTAGGAATTTATTTTGGAGCGACGATGTATGACCCTGAACCCGAAAAAATTCTAAAAGAATTAACCGAACGAGACGGAATTGGGAATGATGATTTTTTCTACGTTTTACTAAATGGATACAATGACAGACAACAAAGTTTACAATTTTTGGTGACTGCAGCCGGTGTTCAATATGACTCTAAAATCACGAACGAAAATGAAGATAGCTCTTGGAACGGCATCTGGTATAGCAAAGTAAAAATCAACTCTGACAGTTGGGTTGCTGAGCTATTTATCCCTTATTCAGAACTACGTTTTCCCGAAAAAGATATACAAATTTGGGGGCTGAATATGGAAAGAGAATTTAGACGAGACAGAATACGTTACAGCTGGAATCATATTGACAACACAAAAGGTGCTTTTTCTATTTATGATGGTGAGGTTTACGGCATACAAAATATAGACCCACCTACTCGTCTTTCTTTTCAACCCTATCTTTCTACCTATTTAAACAATTACGATGGCGAATCAGAGGTTATATTAAACGGTGGAATGGATTTAAAATATGGAATAAATGATGCTTTCACACTAGACATGGTTTTGATTCCCGACTTTGGGCAAACCAAGTTTGACAATGCGGTACTTAATCTTTCAGCATTTGAAGTTCAGTATTCAGAACAGCGTCCTTTTTTTACGGAGGGTACTGAATTATTCAACAAAGGAAACTTGTTTTATTCACGCCGTGTCGGTGGACATCCAAGTCTAAATCCAAATTTAGCAGACAACGAAGAAATTACCGATTTTCCGGCTCGTGTTGGTTTGATTAATGCTCTAAAAGTTTCCGGACGTACAGAAAAGAATTTGGGAATTGGGATTTTCAATGGTATCACTGAACGAACTTATGCCAAAGTACAAAATACTGAAACGGGGACTGAACGAAAAGAACTAATTGAACCTTTGGCTAATTACAATGTACTAGTACTTGACCAACGATTTGGAGAAAATAATTCTGTTTCGTTTGTAAACACAAATACACTTCGGGAAGGACATAATCGAGATGCAAATGTATCAGGACTTTATTTTGATTTAACCAATAAGAAAAACACATGGAACTATTGGGGAAATGCAGAAGCAAGTTGGGTTCAGTCTGACAAAAATCTATTTGGAATGGAAGGAAATCTAGGAACTGCTAAAATTAGTGGAAAACACCGTTATCAGTCAAGTATTTTTCTACGAACAAAAAATTACAACATAGACGACATGGGTTATACCGGTGCAACAAACTATATAAATTTCTATGGTTATTATGGCTATCGGTATTTGCAACCTAAGGGAAAGTTCAACAAGCTATTTCTGAACTTTAATTTAAACTATAGTCGCCGACTAGAACCGGATTTGTATAATGAATTTAGGTTTAATTTCAATTCTAGTTTCACAACCAAAAAATTCTTTGTTTTCGGTGGTGGATTTGAAACAACACCTTTTGGGGAATATGATATTTATGAGCCTCGTGTTGACAGCAGACATCTGAAAGTTCCTACTTACTATGACCCTTGGGTTTGGTTTTCGACTGATTATAGAAAAAAACTAGCACTTGACGTTACACTAGATTGGTACAAATATGACCAAAAAGGGCGTGGGAAATTTATCTTTAATTTTTCACCACGGTATCGCGTTTCAGACAAATGGAAACTTTACCTTTTCACTCAAACTACTTTATCTGATAAGGAACAAGGGTTTGTTTCCTATAACGGTACAAATATTATCATAGGTGAGCGAGACCGAAATACAGTAGAAACCTCTTTGGAATCACAATATATTTTTAACGATAAAATGGCACTAAATCTCGCCTTTCGGCATTATTTTACCGATGTCACATATGATACGTTTTTCACGTTAGAGGAAAATGGAGAGTTGACAGCAGATACAAATTATACAAGCAACCACAACACAACTTACAATAGTTGGAACATAGATTTACGCTTTAGTTGGTGGTTTGCACCAGGTAGCCAGTTAACTTTTCTTTACCGAAATTCCATAGAGAGCTATGATGGTGTTTCAAATATAAGTTTTCAAGATAATTTCAATTATTTATTTGACCAACCTCAACTCAACAGTTTCTCAATTCGTGTGAGCTACTTTCTTGATTACAATAGGATGAAAAACTGGTTCAAAAAGAAGCCGAAAAATTTAGATACGTTCAAACGAAACTCTTACCACGACTATAAAGAAATGGTAGCAAAAAACAACAGAAACAAAATGACTTTTTAAAGGTTTAGATTTAATTTTAAATTTGCCTTAATTAAAATTTCACTGTGTTCAAAAAATACCTAATTTTTGGAATCCTAATTTTGTTTGTAGTCAATCTGATTCAAGCATTTTTCACACCTATTTCAGAAGATGAAGCCTATTATTGGCTTTGGTCACAGCATTTGGATTGGGGTTATTTTGACCACCCACCTATGGTGGCTTGGTGGATTTCTGTTGGATACATTTTTTTTCAAAATGAATTAGGAGTCCGTTTTCTAACCGTTCTTTTAAACAGTCTAAGTTTTTATTTTCTTTGGCAAATTCTAAAACCAAAAATTTTCCCGGAAATTAAATTGTTCTTTCTTGTGCTAAGTTCAATACTTGTCATTCAGGTATTTGGGTTTTTATCAACACCAGATGCTCCCTTATTATTTTTCACAATTCTCTATTTATTTAGTTTACAAAAATTTCTTAAAAAAAACTCTATCATTTCCACGGTAACTCTCTCTATTTCCTTTGCCGGACTCATGTATAGCAAATACCACGGTATTTTGGTCATTCTTTTCACACTTCTACCCATTATGGGATTTTGGTGGAAAAACCCTAAGTTTTATCTAGCTATATTGGGAAGTCTTATTTTATATTCACCGCATATAAATTGGCTAATTCAACATGATTTTTTACCCATTCGGTATCATTTTTTGGAACGAAGTGCAGATGAAAGTTTTGAGTTGCGGAAACTGACAAATTACATCGGAATATACATTTTGGGTGCTGCTCCACTTTTGACTTATTTTATTTTCACATCCATTATCAAATTCAAATCAAAAGATGCGTTTCAAAAAAGCATTTGGTGGTTAGCCGTACTACCCGGAATCTTTTTTTTCTTTTCTATTTTCAAAGATAATGTTCAACCACAATGGCTGTTAATCAGTTTTGTTTCTATGGGTTTGTTGACTTATTTTCATTATTCCACAAAGTCCAATCTTCGGGTTATCTACCATTTAGGAATTATCAGTTTTGCACTTATTATTTCACTTCGAATTGTTTTGATGATTCCATCCATTTCTCCTTTTCAAAAGAACAAGAATTTTGCGTTTAGCGTTTCCCTATTTAACCCCATCAACCCCATATTTGAAAAATACCAAGAAGCCTCTGTTTATAAATTTTACAATACTAAAAGTAACGTTGCCGTTCACCGAACTCTAGGAAATAGAAAAAGCCAATTTAATTTATGGAAATGGGAAGAAAATTATTTTACAAAAAGTGTTTCCTATATTTCACCATGGATTAAATCTCAGAAATCTTTTATTGGTTATAAAAATCGAGATTATCATGTAAAAGAAATTCAGAATTATCAAACTTTTGATTTAATAGAAATAGAAACAATTGAAACACTAACCACAAAGCCCAATGAAACCATTCAATTGGGTTTAACCATAACCAATCTACACGCACATTCTATCTCAGTTGGCAAGAACACTTTATTTCAGCTAAATGTTAATTATTACAAATATCTGCAATATGAAATTGAATACCGACAGGAAATTCCATTAGAAAAATTTACTTTACAACCCGGTGAGTCAAAATATTTAAAAATTACATTTAAAAACACACCCAAATCAGGTAATTACAAGGCTTGTTTTGGACTAAATTATGCTCCAATCGGAACTTCGTACCTGTCAAAACCAATTGAAATGAAAAGCTATTAATTAACTTACTTAATCCCTTTTTCTTTCAGCCATTTTCGGTATTTTGCAGCATTTCGCTCATGCTCAGAATAGTTATTTGTATAGCTATGGTAGCCTGGTCTATCTGGGTCTGCACAGAAAAAAACGTATTCATGTGTATCCGGATTCAAAACGGCATCTATGGCTGAAATATTTGGTAAACAAATGGGTGCAGGAGGAAGCCCTTTTACCCGATAAGTATTATAATCCGACGGAACAGCTAAATGACTGTCGTAAACACGTTGAATTTTTTGGTCGAAACCATTTTGTAATTTATACGCATAAATAGAAGTTGGGTCTGCCTCTAGTTTCATTCCCTTTTTCAAACGATTTAGGTAGGCTTGTGCAACTTTTGGTTGTTCATCAGCTTTTGAGGCTTCCATCTGAACAACCGATGCCAAAATAACAACCTGAAATGGACTGAAATCCATTGCCTTTGCCTTTGCTTTGCGGTCTTCATTCCAAACTTTATCATATTCTTTCTTCATTTTTTGGACAAAATCCTCACCCTTTGTTGCCCAATAAAAATTATATGTATTGGGAATAAAATATTGCTTGACAATCTCAGTATCTCCGTCTGAACCTTGATTTTGAGCCCAGTCAATAATTGCCTGAACAACTTGTGCTGAATCTGTCTCTATTTGCTTCGAAACTGAACCTGCCATATGAAAAATTGTTGGTTCATTTTTGATTCGGACTTTTACCTCTTCTTGGTTTCCAATAATTAATTTATTCAATACATCTTTATTGGACTCTCCTTTATTCAATTTATATTTTCCGGGTTTTATATTAGAACCATATCCTTTTGATTCAGCATATTTTTTAAAAGATTCTAAATCTTCTAATTTTCCGCTTAAGGAGTCCAAAACTTCACTATAATCCGCTCCGGTTTGGATATAAAAATAATTCTCTGATATTACATTACCTTTGTTACCCTCAAAATAGTTACAACTTGTCGCAACGAAAAGGAACAAAAAGCTCAAAAATATATTCTTCATACTGTTAAATTGGTTTTTTAAATTGAAATTTCTCCTTTAAACACAAATTCTGCCGGACCAGTCAGCCAAATGTTTTCATATCCTCCCGAAACATTTTTTTCAAACTGAACTTTTAAATCTCCACCTTTTGCTGCTATCTGAATTTCATTTTGAGTAGTCATTCCTCTTTCAAAAAAAGCAATTGCTGCCGCAGTAATTCCTGTTCCACAAGCTAAAGTTTCATCTTCTACTCCACGTTCGTAAGTACGAATTTTTAAATGACTATCATTCAGAACCTCTACAAAATTTACATTTGTCCCCTCATCAAAATAAGGACTTCCATAGCAAATTTCAGCTCCTCTTTGTTTTACATCAATCTCTTCTAAATCAGAAACAAATTCCACATGATGTGGTGAGCCTGTATTTAAAAATAGATGTGTTGGAAATATTTCTATCGTCAGAACGTCACACATTTTCAATTGAACTTCAGTCGGAAAAATAGATGCTTCATGTAGTCCGTCTATAGCATTGAATTTTGTTTCAGATGAAATTACCCCTAAATCTTCAGCAAACCGAACTATACACCTTCCTCCATTTCCACACATGGTACTTTCTCTACCATCTGAATTGAAATACACCATTTTAAAATCAGATATATCATCATTTTGTAGAAGAATCAAACCATCGGCACCAATCCCAAAATAGCGATTACACAAATCTTTAATTACAGATGGTTTAGCCGGAAAAGTTTGAACTCGGTCATCAATCATGATAAAATCATTTCCCGCACCTTGGTATTTATAAAAATGAAATTTCAACCTATTAATTTTTAGACAAAATTAGGAAATTTTGACAGAAGTTGAATGTTTGGAACAGCCTTTGAAATAAAATCAATTAAAGTTGTGATAATTTTTGTTAAAACAGCGTTAAACCGCTTGTACAGCAGAATTAAAAATCACAATTTTGGTTTATCAAAATAATAAAAAACAGATTTTTAATTAATATGAAAAAGTATATAGGATATTTAGCAGTTGGACTTTTTAGTGCAACTTTTGCAGTGGTGGGAATGCAGTTTTTTTCAAAAAATTTAGATGGTAACATTATAACAGATACATCAGGTAATAAAAATGATGGAGCGTTTTCTTTTGTGGACTACAAAGGAAATTATGGAGCAAATGCTCCTGATTTTGTAGATGCTTCTGAAAAAACGGTAAATGCCGTTGTGAGTATCAATAACTTTTCCAATCAGTCTCAAAGAGGACAATCAATGGATCCTTTTGAATTTTTCTTTGGCTATCCGCAACAACAAAGAGATCCGGATCTACCAACCGGACAAGGCTCAGGGGTTATTATTTCCGAAGATGGCTACATTGTTACCAACAATCATGTAATTAAAGGTTCTAATAAAATTGAAGTAGTTCTAAACAATCAAAAATCATACAACGCAGAACTAATTGGTACTGACCCTAATACAGATATTGCACTCATTAAAATAGAAGAAAAAGGATTACCTTTTATTAAATTCATTGATTCAGACGCTATTAATGTAGGTGACTGGGTATTGGCAGTAGGAAATCCTTTTGGACTTAACTCTACTGTTACTGCAGGTATCGTTTCTGCAAAAGGAAGAAGTATTGATATTTTACGTAGAAATGCTTCAAGTCCAATTGAGTCATTTATCCAAACAGATGCAGCAATTAATCCTGGAAATAGTGGTGGTGCTTTGGTAAATCCAAATGGTGATTTAGTAGGTATCAATACAGCCATTTCATCTCCAACAGGTTCTTACTCAGGTTATGGATTTGCAGTTCCCTCCAATTTAGTAAAAAAAGTAGTAGAAGACATCAAAAAATATGGATTGGTTCAGCGTGGATATTTAGGGATTCAAGGAATGGATTTGAACGACGAATATGCTGTGAAAGACTACAACAAACAAAATGGAACTGATTATAAATTTCAACAAGGAATTCTAGTTCAAAAAGTTACTGATAATGGTGGTGCAGAAGATGCCGGAATAGAAAAAGGGGACATCATAACAGAAATAGACGGTAAAAAAATCACTAGTTTTGGGAAACTTTCTTTTGCTATCGGAAGTAAATATCCGGGTGATAAAGTAAAAGTAAAACTACTGCGTAACGGAAAAGCAAAAGAGTATACTGTAACTTTACGTGACACGAAAGGAAATACAAAAACACGCTCTCTATCTGACCTGACAGTAACTGAAAAATTAGGAGCAGAATTTGAGCCTCTGACTGACCGTCAAAAAATCAGTTTTGGAATCGATTATGGTGTGATGGTAAAAAGTTTAGACCAAAACAGTAAATTAGGTAGTATCGGGATAAACAATGGCTATATCATTTTGAAAGTAAACGATAAAGAAGTAAGCAGTCAAAACGATATAGAAAAAACCCTAAAAAACCACAGTGGCAAAGTTTCTATAAGCTACGTGGATTCGTATGGTAGAATCTATACGAGAGGGTTTACGTTGGACTAAACCGATTATGTTTTCATAGTTTTAGGTACGGCACAATCAGTTTTGGTTGTGCCGTTTTTTATATCTTTGACCAGATGAAAAAAATCTTTTCTTTATTGTTGATTTTATATCTGCCCTACATACAGGCTCAGGAAAAAGGTGGACTGACGAGTCATTTACTCATTAACCTTGGTTACTCTAATCTCAACGGAAATTACTTCAAACTGGGGCCGGAAGTTTATCTTGTACAACCAAACAATAACTTAATTGATTTGAGTTTGACTGCTAACATGGCATATTTCAAAAATAAATTCGTCGTTGTACCCGAATTAGGAATCGGCTATCAATTCAATGCACAAAAACTAAAAAACAGAAAAGACCCTTACCGTGAGTACATACATTCTACATTTTATTCTACACGAGTCAACGTTTCACCATGGAACATAACTCCTGAAATCGGAATTACACTCATCGGACTTTTGGAAGCCAATATTGGCTATTCTTTTGAATTTAACCAACATGATTATACTTCTTTTGACGGAATTAAATTTGGATTAACTTTTCATATTCCTACAATATATTTCGTTAGTGAAGCCGGTATGTACTAAAATGAAACAGAAACAATACTCTAAACGTGATTTTCTAAAATTAGCCGGAATGGGTAGTTTAGGATTCCTTTTTTGGCAATGTTATGACACAAAAAAGGAAAGTCAAAATTCAGTTTACTCAGAAAATAATCTAGCTGAAGAACCTTCTAAATCAGAAACCCCTAAACCCAATTATACTGATAAAGATGTTGTGTTTTTTACTCTAAATGACGAAAAATACAATGAATTACGAAAAGGATTCAACAAACGATTTGACCAATTCCCCAAAATCATTGCTCTCTGCTTCACCACCATTGGAGTTCAGGCTTCTGTACTAAAAGCAAAAGAAGAGCAATTAAAAATCTCTATAAAAAGCGGTGGACATAGTTTCGAGGCTTTTTCTTGTACACAAGATAGTTTGCTCATTAATCTTTCTCAAATGAATAAAATCAAATGGGTAGATAATGAAAGTGTCATTTTACAACCTGCCACACTTTTACAAGAAATTTATGCTAATTTTCTTCCTAAAAAACGGATTATACCGGCAGGTTCTTGTGGAACAGTTGCTGTTGCCGGGCTAACTCTAGGTGGTGGATATGGATTTTTTAGTCGCAAATATGGATTAACTTGTGATAACCTAACCCGAGTCAAACTAATTGACGGAAATGGGGAAGAACAAGATTCCCTAGAAAACCCAGAACTGCTTTGGGCGTGTAGAGGTGGTGGAAATGGAAACTTTGGTGTTGTAACAGAAATGCACTTTCACACATATCCTGCTCCCAATACTTTTAGTAGTTACCGGTTGAAATTTAGAAATTTAACCTCTGAACGTTTTCTACAGATAGCAGAGCTTTGGTTTTCCATCACAAAAAACATTCCTCTAGAAGCCTTTTCTGCCTTTGTGCTAAATGGAAAAACATTGACCATTCTGTTTACAAGATATTTAACACATAATTCTGAATTTGAAACCATTTTTTCTTCATTAAAAAGTCTTGCTGACGAATACAAGCCTACATATAACCAACCTATTGCAAAAGCTCTCAAAAGATACTATGGTCGCAAGAAGCCTCTGTACTTCAAAAATGCTTCTGCTGGTTTGTACAAAGGGTTTGACGAAATTAGAGAGCTATTACCAATTGTTTTTGACAAAGTAATTCAGAACTCCGGAATGATTTATCAAATTAATACTTTAGGTGGTGAAATTTCCAATACTGAATTTGAAAAAGCAGCTGCGTATCCACATAGAAAATATGATTATTTGAGTGAATTACAATCCTACTGGGAAAGCCCTTCACAAGAAAAAAAGCTACTTTCCGGGTTTGAGGAGATTCAGACTATTTTCCATGAAGCCGGAATCTCTACACAATATAGAAATTACCCTGATATTAATTTCCAAAACTGGGAAACAGCTTACTATGGTTCAAATTACAAACGACTTCAAAAAATTAAAACTGAACTTGATCCTGATGATTTATTTCATTATGCACAGAGCATTCGTCCGATAGAAAAAAACACATCAAACTTTTGACCCTAATACTTTTAAACCTTAATTTTATCGCAATGATTTCAGCAAAAAATATTTATAAAAACTTTGAAGGATTAGAAGTTCTAAAAGGTGTTTCAATTGATGTAAGCATGGGAGAAATTGTTTCAATTGTAGGTGCTTCAGGTGCCGGAAAAACAACATTACTCCAGATTTTGAGTAGTTTAGAAAAGAGCTCTGATGCAGAAAAACACTATACCGAAATTCTGATAAAAAAAGAAGATATCACAAAATTATCTGACACCCGGTTGTCTAAATTTAGAAATGAAAACATCGGATTTATATTTCAGTTTCATCAGCTACTTCCAGAGTTTACAGCATTCGAAAATGTTTGTATTCCTGGTTATATTGGCAATGCTTCTAAGTCCAAAGTACAAGAAAAAGCAAAGGAATTGCTTCATTTTCTGGGTTTAGACCATCGTCTAGAGCATAAACCTTCGCAACTTTCTGGTGGTGAGCAACAGCGAGTAGCGGTGGCTCGTGCCTTGGTCAACCAGCCAAGTGTGATTTTTGCTGATGAGCCTTCTGGTAATTTGGATTCTAAAAATGCAGAAGATTTACATCAACTATTTTTTAAACTTCGTGATGAATTTGGACAAACTTTTGTCATCGTCACACACAATGAAGACCTCGCCAACATGGCAGATAGAAAACTGGTAATGGCAGACGGACGAATTGAAATCTAACGCTGTATGCTACTCATTTTTCTGAATTGGATTTACATTTTTTTCATTTCATTGGGAATGGGTAGTTGGCTACAATCTATCATTGTCCCTAAACAAAAAAATCTATTTTTTACTGTACTAATTGGACTTTTTGCTGAACTTCTTCTCATACATTTCAGTTCGCTTTTGCTTCCCATTAATTTACTCTTTTATATTTTTAATTCCTTACTTAGCATATGCGGTCTTTTTCTTCATAGAAAAGAATTCATTCTTCTATTTTATCAGCTCAAAAACAATTTAAAAACTTGGTCTTTTTTCACAAAAATCGTTGGAATCTTTTTGGGTATTTTGGTTTTGATGCAGAGCGCTAGTATTCCTTATATTCCAGACAATGAATCGTACTATTTACAATCTATAAAGTGGCTAAATGAATATGGATTGGTAAAGGGATTGGCTAATCTGCATTTGTTTTATGGGCAAATGTCGGGCTGGCATCTACTTCAAAGTGGATTTAATTTTGGATTTATTTCCAATTCATTCAACGATTTAAATGGTTTTTTGATGTTCATCTGCTCTCTTTTCTTTTTACAGCACTTAGACTCTTATTTTAAACTTAAAAAATATGAAGACTTATTTTTAGGATTAATCCCCATAGGAAACTTGTTCTTTTTTCAGTTTGTAAACACTCCTTCTCCCGATTTACCTCTATTTCTGATTTCACAAATCATATTTTATCTTTTTTATCGGAACTTCAAAATTTACCAAAACGAATACCGCCTGATTCTGTGTCTTTGTGTTTTTTTAATTCTTATAAAAATAACCATTGTCCCTCTTTTAACTCTTCCCTTTATTCTTTTAATTAGACATAAAAAAATAACAAAAGAGTTTGCTTTCACATCATTTTTAGGATTAGCTTCTCTACTTGCCTTAACTTTAAAAAATTACATCATTTCAGGGTATTTGGCATATCCGATGAATTTATTTGGCGCTTATTTCAACCCTGATTGGAAGCTACCTGAAAACCTATTGGGCTTTTATTATCACTACACCAAAATGTCTGCCTTTACTCAAATAGATGCACTCACCACAGAAGGATATGACTATTGGCAATTGTTTAAACTTTGGCTTTTTGAACCGAAACTCAGAACACTTTTTAACTCCTTGATTGTTGCATTACTTGTTATTTTTCCATTTTTCATTCGGAAAAATCGAGCTGTTTTTTGGCTTTACATTTATGCTCTTTTTCAGTTTCTAGTATTGTTTTTCTCTTCACCTCAATATCGTTTTTTCATTCCTTTGATCATTGGGTTAGGAATCTATTTATTGGTCTTAATTATTCAAAAACAAACTAGATTAGTAAAATCTATTATCATATTTTTTTACTTTTTACCCCTAATTCCTTTGTTCGTTTCCATCAATATTCAGTCACTAACAAATAATGATTTTATGCCTCCTGTATTACAAGCATTAGAATGGAAAAACGTATATGAACCCAATAAAAATTCAAGATTTCACTATCAATTTAAAAAAGTGAAAACCGGAAATTTGATTTACAACTCACCTACTGATAAAAATAGTTTCTTTTGGATTTCTTCTGACGGAGAACTCCCTTGCGTAAACCAACAGATGATTGACTATTTCCAACAATATTATCACACACAACCACAGCTGAGAACTGGAAATTTGAAAGATGGTTTTTACAGCAAAAATCTCACAAAATGAACTTTAACGAACTCAAAGAATTTCTAGACAAAAAAGTAACGGAATACAATCAACCTAGGTTCATAGCGTCTGACCCAATTCAAATTCCACACCAATTTACACAAAAAGAAGACATAGAAATAGCTGCTTTTTTTGCAGCCACTTTTGCATGGGGAAACCGAAAAATGATTATCAACAAAACAAATGATTTGATAAACCGAATGGGAAATACACCATTTGATTTTGTGATGAATTATTCAGAAAATGAATTTAACAAAATAGAATCTTTCAAACACCGGACAATCAACTCTACCGATTTAAATTTCTTTCTACTTTCACTTCAAAATATTTACAAAAACCATCAGGGATTAGAACACGTTTTTCATTTCAAAAAATCAGATACCGATAGTTTAAGCGCAATCGAAAATTTTAGAAAAAAATTCTTAGAAATTCCACATGAACCTCGTTCAGAAAAACATCTTTCTAGTCCGGCAAAAGGTTCTGCTGCAAAACGAATCAATATGTTTCTACGCTGGATGGTTCGCAATGATAAACAAGGTGTTGACTTTGGAATTTGGAAAAACATTTCATCAAGTCAATTGGTTTGTCCGCTAGATGTACATTCAGGAAATGTTGCTCGAAAGTTAAACCTCCTGACGCGTAAACAAAATGACTGGAAAGCTGTAACAGAGTTAAACAAAAGTCTAAAAAATTTAGATAAAAATGATCCTGTAAAATATGACTTTGCTCTATTTGGCTTAGGTGTTTTTGAAGGATTCTAAAAACTTTAAACTACATTTGAATTTACCCTGTATAAAATAAATCCATGAAAAAATTAATTGATATAAATTACCTCGAAAGAAAACCTCGAAAACAACTTGACAAAAACCCTTTGATTATGCTCATTCACGGGTATGGAAGTAATGAAGCAGACCTGTTTAGTTTTGCTGAGGATTTACCGGATGAATTTCATGTTGTAAGCGTTCAGGGACTACATACATTGTCACTAGATATGTACGCATGGTATGAAATTGACTTTATCAATATGGAGAAATTCAACAATGTTCCACAAGGGATTGAATCACGTAATAAATTAGTTGAATTTATAGCAGAAATTATACAAATAGAAAATCTAGACAAAGACAATGTTTGGCTTTGTGGATTTAGTCAAGGAGCCATTCTAAGTTATTCCATTGCATTAAATTTTCCTGAAAAAGTACGCAATATTTGTTGCCTAAGTGGCTACCCCGAACCTAATTTTTTAGGAGAAATGAACCCAAGTATAAACTATAAAAATTTAAACTTTTTCATCTCACATGGAACAGATGACATGGTTATTCCTATAGAGTGGGCACAAAAAGCAAAACCACTACTTGACGAGTTAAACATCTCTTTTGAATACCACGAATACCGAAGCGGACACGGTATTGTACCACAAAACTATTGGGATTTAATGGAATGGATGAAAAAAGAATTACAAACTCAAAATAACCAGTGACCATAGGAATTCCTATCTTTGTATTTGAAATTATTACTTTTCATGACGACACACGAAAGAAAAACACGAGTTGCCATTTCTGTAGGTGACATTAACGGAATCGGATACGAAATCATTGTAAAAACCTTGATGGATAAAAATATCCTTGATTTTTTTACTCCTGTAATTTTCGGTTCTACCAAACACCTCAGTTTTTATAAAAAACTAATCAAAAGCGACGCTATACAATTCTATGGAGTTGACTCACCCGAAGTTGCTGTTGACAAAAAAATCAACGTTGTAAACTTATGGAAAGAGCCTGCCAATATGGAATTTGGTAATGCTACGAAAACATCGGGACAATATGCTTTTGAATCACTAAAGGCTGCAGCCGAATCTGTAAAAAAAGGAGATTGTGATGTTCTAGTCACCGCTCCCATCAATAAAAAAAATATTCAGTCAGATGAATTTAATTTTCCCGGACATACCGAATATTTAGGAAAAGTTTGGGAAGGGAAACCGCTTATGTTTTTGGTTACAGATACCTTAAAAGTAAGTTTAGTTACCCAGCACATTCCCCTGAAAGATGTAGCTCAAAACATCAGTAAAGAAAAAATTGAAACTAAAGTTTTGGCTCTCCATGATTCATTGAAATATGACTTTGGAATCAGAAAACCAAAAATTGCCGTACTAGGACTAAACCCTCATTCCGGTGACAATGGATTACTAGGAGCAGAAGAACAAGAGATTATTTCACCGGCAATTCAGTCATTGTATGAAAATGGAATGCTCGTTTTCGGCCCCTATGCTGCTGATAGTTTTTTCACTCCGACAAATATAGAGGCATTTGATGCTGTGTTGGGTATGTATCATGACCAAGCACTTATTCCATTTAAAACCTTATGTTTTGAAGATGGTGTTAACTATACTGCCTCTCTCCCATTTGTTCGTACATCTCCTGACCATGGTGTAGCTTACGATATTGCCGGTAAGGGAATTGCAGATGCTACCTCTTTCCGAGAAGCTGTTTATACCGCAGTAAATGTATTTGACAAAAGAAAAGAATCTGAGGAGTTGAATAAAAACATTCTCAAATCCCACCATATAAAGCATGAAAGAGAGCGATAATCTAAATTTATCACCCTTTAAAATATATTTTACCATTCTTAAAAATCTTGGTTATTAGTTTCTTCTAAAGGCTTTATCTTTTTCGAACAAAAAAAAAGAATCCCATGACTTTAAATATATCATGGGATTCCCCGTCGTTCCACTTTGTCAGAGTAATAAAGTTATCTAAACATAGGGTATATTTCCTTATCTCAAATTACTTATACTCCTTAACCACATCGGTATAGTAGTTTACAAACTCCACTTGGGTGTTGTCTTTCATGCGTCTTACGGTATAGCTTATGGGTGCAGAGGCTATAATTAAATTGCTAGAGGTACTAGAAAGCTCCATAAACTCCATAAAACTATCATAGCTGTTTACCATACCTGTGCTTGCAGATCCTCCGTAAATGGACACCTTAACTTTGTTTTGGCTAAACAGGCTTTTAAACTCCTGGCTGTAGCTGTAGTTTGCCGAACCGCCAATGCCGCCTATACCGATATCCAAACTTGCCTTTACCATTTGCGATGCCTCGGCAGTGCTTTTATCGGTCTCTATCAATATATAAGCTACTCTACCGTAGTCTATGCTGCTTAGGTACACCGGCTCGTGCGTACCGCACTCAGCCGTATCTATACCCCCTTCTATCCAATTGGCTTGGTTCACCGGGTCGATACCTGCCGAATATACCACCTGTTTTAGTTTTACCATTACATATTTGCTGTCAGAAGTAGTTGCCTCTGTATCGGTATAATCAAAAGATGCCTGTGCCAATGTTAAATAATTGGCTTTTACATGTAGCTCTATGGCTTTGGAGAAACTCTCGGAATTGGTAATCTCGGTAGACTCAAAGCTATAGTTAGCAGGAATATAGTCTATGTTGAACCGACTCTCAGAATCTGTCAACAGCCTATTTAATGCACTAAACATAGTGCTTCCTTTAGGTAGTATACTATCTTTTGATACCTCGGTACTCCCCTTAATATTTAAAAACAGGGTAACAGGTTTAAAGTCATTGGTTAGTACCAGTGGGTCATACACACCGTTAACAAACGACGAACCCCTTAAAATACTACCGGGATAGAGCATAGTAGGTTCTATGCTATAATCCTGCATAAGTGAGGGACTATCGTAAACATGCGATTTTTTGGTGGTAATAAGGTATTCCTGTTTTACCTCGCCGGTATTGGGATCCACACTGGTATTTCCTGTAGGTACAGAGCTAACAACCGTATCCGGTTCTTCTATAAATTCTACGGCGATTAGTGAATTTAGATCTGTACTGGTATCGGTGTCGCCACCATCGTTGTCATCGTTACAGGATACAAATAGAAGTCCTGCAATTGCAAATGGTTTTAAATAGTTAAAAAATGGTTTTCTTGTTACTGATTTCATTATGTAAAAATTTATTAGTTTAATTATAGATTATTCAAAATTTTGGGTACCGTTTTCGCCCCATTCATCATGTCTGCCATAGTCGGTAATAGGAATATCTGTATATTCAATATTGGATACCGTACCGTTAATATTCTTCTGAAAGGTAATTTTTTTAATTACCGGAAATGGAATCCCTGCAGGTCCTCTTTCTCGATTAACCGTCTCCTTGTATTTAAGTGTGGTCGATTTCACAAAAGTACCTGTATAGGGTATATTTTCATAATGCGCTTGGTATTCCAGTGACTCTTCAGGGCTTAGATAATTGTCATACTGTTCTTTTCCTGTATCTATATGGAAATAGAAATAACGATCATGTTCGGAATGATGAAACAAGCCTGAATCTCTCGTTTCCCTACTATATGTATAGGCATTTATTTTTACAGCATTAAAAAGGATTTCGTTGGAGGAAATATCAATGTATGCCGGATTTACGTCATCGGTAGTATATACTTCTAAACGGTATTGGTGTTTGAAATTACCCGGTTTTTTTATTTTTAGTCTGAATGTTCCGGTTAGTGAGCCCTTATCTATTTTCAACGAGGAAAACGAATCATTATTAGTATTTCCCTCAGTAGTGTATAATTCATAATCTTCACCCAAAACCTGATGTGTTGTAACATATCCTGTTTCCGGATATAGCTCAAAACGAGAAATACTGTCAACATTGGTAGTTATGGTAAATTTATATGTAATAAAATCATTTACTTGTAAATTCGATAAGTTGTGTCCGTTGGATATGGCTATTGGCTCAACTTTTAATGTTGTGTCGTAGTTTTTAATGACTTCAGTGGTTCCAATATCGTCATCGGAACTGCATTGAAGGAAAGTCAATGCAAAAAAAACTAAAAATAAATAAAAGAACACCTTCTTTTTTGTGCCTTTATTGGAAATGGGGGTCATAATTTAATTTGTTTAAAATAATTTTTGTTCTATACTTAAATAATTTTTTTTTTAAGAAAGCGCAAATGTAGTATAAAAAAATAAATGCCCATGAATTCTGAAATCGAATGTTTTGGTGAGATTGAACAAACTATATGAATGTGGTCTTTTTAAATGTTCATCTCTTGAATAATAATATCTTCCCAAGTACTGATGACTTGCAAATCATACTCTACCAATGATTTTACCGTTCCTTCAAGTATACGAAAGCGATACTTGGGTGTAAATACAATGTGATAGTCACACTTGTAATACACATATGTTAATTTTCTATATTTACTCATCTTTATAAGTTTTAGGTGGCAAACCTAAAAAATGGCATAGCCTTTAAAACATGACCACCGTCAAAGACGGTAGTTTTTTATGAGTAAATAAAAAGATCAAATTAAAAAAACAAAAATCTTCTTGTTTTTCAGCAAGATGTATTATCTTTGCCACCCATTTTGCATTATGGATAAATTCAAACATTATAATGTTTCCTTTGCTGGTTTACCTTTGGGAAAACATGATTTTGAGTTTTATATAACGCAATCGTTCTTTGATTTATATAAATTTGAGCAGGATTTTCACAATCCCAATCTAAAAATTCATTTAACTCTTAACAAAAAAAATACTTTTTTGGAGTTAGAATTTACCTTAACCGGAGAATTAGAATTGGATTGTGATATAACAAATGAATCCTTTCAGGAATCTCTAAATTCAAATACTTCTGTAATTGTAAAATTTGGAGAAGAATTTGATGATTCCGATGATGAAGTTTGGGTAATTCCACAGGGAGAATATCAATTAAATATTGCTCAAATGATTTATGAAATGATCCTTTTAGCAATTCCGATAAAACGAATACATCCGGATGTGAAAAATGGAGAAAGTCATTCAGAAATGCTTAAATTGCTTGAAAAATATGAATTACATGATGGAGAAAAGACAGAAAGTCAAGCAGAGAACGAAGATATAGACCCAAGATGGGAACAATTAAAAAAATTAAAAAATAATAATAACTGAAAATAGTTTAAGTTATGGCACATCCTAAAAGACGACAATCAACTACGAGAAGAGATAAACGTAGAACGCATTACAAAATCGAAGCACCTCAGATAGCAGTTGACAAAACTACTGGGGAGTCACACCTTTACCACAGAGCTTATTGGCTAGACGGTAAAATGTACTACAGAGGAAAAGTAGTTATGGAAAAAGTTCAAGAAGAAGAGGTTGAGTAAACCCTTTTTTATAAAAAGCAAAAAGCTGTTTCTAAATTTTTAGAGGCAGCTTTTTCAATTTTTTCATAAATTTGATATTCACTACACAATTTTATCTTAAAAAAGACACAATTATGGAGATTAAGGAAATACAAAATCTGATTAAATTTGTTTCAAAATCTGAAGTAGCAGAAGTAAATCTGAAGCTAAAAGATTTTGAAATAAAAATAAAAAACATTGGTGGACAAACAATTGCAACAAATCCACCTCTTATGGTTCAGCCACAAATAGCTGCTCCTCAAATTGCACAACCCATAGCAACTCCTGCTCCAACAGCAGAACAAACAGAAACACCTTCTGAAGATTTATCAAAATACATTACTGTAAAATCTCCAATGATTGGAACATTTTACCGTGCTTCAGGTCCAGGAAAAGACCCTTTTGTTTCCGTAGGAGACAGTGTTTCTATAGGAAGTGTCCTATGTATTGTAGAAGCAATGAAGTTATTCAATGAAATTGAATCTGAAGTTTCAGGAAAAATTGTAAAGATATTAGTGGATGATGCAACTCCAATCGAGTATGATCAACCCTTATTTTTAATTGACCCTTCTTAATCCTCAAAATGCTTTAATATGTTTAAAAAAATATTAATTGCCAATCGAGGAGAAATTGCAATGCGTGTGATACGCACTGCAAAAGAAATGGGGATTGAAACCGTTGCCGTTTACTCTACGGCAGACCGCGATAGTTTACATGTTCGCTTTGCAGATGAAGCCGTTTGTATCGGACCGCCTTCCGGCGCTGATTCGTATCTAAAAATGGCAAATATCATTGCTGCTGCAGAAATCACAGATGCCGATGCCATTCATCCGGGATATGGTTTTCTCTCAGAAAATGCCAAATTCTCTAAAACATGTAAAGACAATGGAATTAAATTTATCGGAGCAGCGCCAGAACACATTGATAAAATGGGAGACAAGGCAACTGCCAAAGCAACTATGATTGCCGCCGGAGTTCCTGTTGTTCCCGGTTCAAAGGGAATTTTGAAAGACTATGACGATGCTAAAAAAACAGCAAAGAAAGTAGGCTATCCGGTAATGATAAAAGCTACTGCCGGTGGTGGTGGAAAAGGAATGCGTGCTGTTTGGAGCGAAAAAGATCTAGAAAAGAACTGGGAATCCGCAGTTCAAGAAGCTACCGCTGCGTTTGGTAATGGAGGTATGTACATGGAGAAACTCATTGAAGAACCACGTCACATTGAAATTCAAATTGCCGGAGATTCTACGGGTCGTGCTTGTCATTTATCTGAAAGAGATTGTTCCATACAACGTCGTCATCAAAAATTAGTAGAAGAAACCCCTTCCCCTTTTATGACAGATGAGCTACGTGAAAAGATGGGGAATGCTGCCATAAAAGCTGCAGAATACATTGGTTATGAAGGAGTAGGGACTGTTGAGTTTTTAGTTGATAAAAATGGAGATTTCTATTTTATGGAAATGAATACTCGAATTCAGGTAGAACACCCTATAACAGAACAAGTAGTTGATTATGATTTGGTAAAAGAGCAAATTTTATTAGCCAGTGGTCAACCTATTTCCGGCAAAAATTATTTACCAAAATTACACTCTATTGAATGTAGAATCAATGCTGAAGACCCTTACAATGGCTTCAGGCCTTCACCGGGAATGATTACCAACATTAACATACCGGGTGGTCACGGAGTCCGAGTTGACACCCATGTATATGCCGGGTATCTAATTCCACCATATTATGATTCTATGATTGCCAAGCTAATTGTGACATCACAAAGTCGGGAAGAGTCTTTGGCTAAAATGCGTAGAGCCTTAGATGAATTTTATATTGAAGGAATAAAAACGACTGTTCCTTTCCATAGACAATTGATGGAAAATGAAGATTTTATAAAAGGAAACTATACAACTAAATTCATGGAAACTTTTGAGTTGGATAAAAGTTATAGTACTGAATTTTAACTAATTTCATATTTATAAATACAAAAATAGCTTGAGGTCTTTTTTCAAGCTATTTTTTTTCTTTATGAATAAAGAAAAAGCCCATGCAAAAGAAGCACAGGCTATTAACCAACTTAACAAACCAATTAATTAATCAACATTATCATGTAGAAAATTGTTTGGTCTAATTTTCGTTTCTTCGTTTACATCTTTACTCACAACATAATCCGAAGGACTTTTATCTTCTTTCTCATTTAATTCCACTCCCTGTCTTTTATAAGCCGGAACGCTTTCTACTTCATCCATTGACTTATTTTGAAGTGCGTTTTTGAATTTATAATTAAATTGTTTCAAACGTGCTCTTCTGTCTTCTATTGCCTGTGACAAAG
>JBKEAG010000145.1:0-4020 GCA_047972025.1 Moheibacter sp. | reverse complement strand
CTTTAACTTCCACTGGGTATGAAATTCGCTTAACCATAAAAATACACCTCCGTTTTCTTCATTTTACATGAATTCAACGGGGGTGTTTTTATATTTGTCTCAACCTATGGGGTCAGTTCACAACCTTTTCGGATAGGCTTTTTTGTTTGTAAACTTTTTGCTAAAAAGTATCTTTCGAGTCATTTTTTATTTTTTCTTTTGTTATGCTATTATTGAAGAAAGAGAACTTTTTATTGGAGGAGCAGCATGAAAAAACAACTAATTTGTTTTGCGTTGTTAGGCGTATTGCTTAGTGGCTGTGCATCGAATGAGTCATCCACAACGAAGAAATCAGAGACAAAAGAAGCAGAAACTCAGGTGTCGACAAGTACTGAGGAGACGACAACATCTACAAGTAGCACGAGTAATCTATTGATGGATGATCCTGATTTTCATGGTGTATCAGAAGGTACGGGGGATCAGACTGCGCAAATTGTTGACCGTGTAGAATATGCAACGGACTGGTCGGATGCGAGTTGGGCAGATGTAACAGTGGGAATCGACCAGGTGCAAGTTGTTCAGCTTGAAGAGTATCGTGATTATAATGATGCAACGTATCAAGGCATTGTCTTTGTTCATTTCACGGAGAAGAGTGAGAAGCAAGATGTTTCGGTCTATCCACAACAGGCAGAGATAACGTTGAATACAGATGAGTCGGTTACGGGTAGTTACATGATGCCTCGCTGGGATGGTGCGCTGGATAAGGGCGAAAGTAAAGATGGCTGGGCTGCGTTTGGTGTGAATAAGTTGGGTGCAGTATCGGATATTACCGAACTTAAAATTTCGTTTATGGGAACGAATCAAGCCGCTACTGATCCAGATGAGAAGACACATACGTATGAAACAACGATTGAGTTGAAATAAATCAAGACAGACTAGAGTGGAAAAATTATCCCCGTCACCTTAAATGGCAACGGGGATAATTTTTGTCACGAATGAACCTAAGTTTAGTTAATGTTTATGCTTCGGCCATGAACCGATTAGTTCTACCAATGCTGTTCCAGTAATTTCTTTACCTTGATAGATTCCTTTAACCGTAGTCACACCTTCATATTTGCTTAATGGGGCAAATACTGATGTAATGTCTTGTTCTCTTTTTCCAGCAGGGATGATTTCAAGTTTTGTATTAATTTTAGGAATTTCAATAATCCAATGGGAAGGGTATTCCTGTTTGGATTTCGAATTATAATAATAATCGGATTCACCCTTTTTAAAGGGGAGGACATCTTGATTTCCCATCCCGTTTATTTGTGTACCATCTGATTTTAAATTGGCAAGTAGGCTCGTTTCGTATTCAGGAACATCACAGTTAAGAACACTAATAACATCACCGTTTTCAAGATAAATTGCCATCCAACTCCATTTTATTGGCTTTTTCATGTCTTGATTTTGCCATTGGCGGTCGAACCAAGTATAGCCCTTATTGGTAATATCATATTTTTGGCGACCCCACTCAAAGGTTCCGCTAGTAGCCATATATGGGATGGAAAACTGATGGATACACATTCCAAGTAATTCAAAGACAGAGGTGCCACCTGACATTACTGGATAATGGATTGCTTTTGTTGTGGTATCTAGTTTGAAATCTGCAGGTTTTTCATCAATCATTAGATGCATGCTATCAAGTGTGCCTTCCATGAGACCATTTGGCACTTTTAAATAAAATTTATCAAGGTTCACGGTAACTTCAGAGGCTTTAAATAGATAATCTTTAGCATAATATTTTCCGGTAGATTCATTTAGAAGTGTAATGACGACTTGGTATTTTCTTCCCCCCATTAATTTTGGGAATTCTAATTGCATGATGTGAAATAAATAATTCATCATCCCGTCATTTGTCTGAAAACGACCGAATGCAAACCAAGAATTCATATTGTATTCAGGATGCTCGATAAGACAGTTATCAAGATCGATTTGAGTCATCACAGCGCCCATTCGTTCTGTCTGTACATTTTTAGTCATCATATTGGAATTAATTATATTTTTCAAGCGCTTAGGTCCCCCTTGTTTTGAACAACTCGCATTATTGCCATTAATGCATTAAATAAAACTAAGAATACAGATAACATTGCTACCGAAGTGTAGATATCAGTATACTGAGTTTGAGTAAAGCCTGATATGAATACACCCATCCCCATACAAGCATATGCGATACATGGTTCAATCCAAAACATCTTTTTGCTAGCAACCTGATGTTGAACATCTGTAGGCTCATGCTTACTGATGATTAAGGTAAAGATCTGCATGAAAATGTAGACACATAGTACCCATCCTGCAAAGTTAGAGATTGGCACACCGAAAAATGCTCCGCCTTGTTCCCATGTCCAGCCACCAGTTATTGTCGAAGCTGTTGGATCAGAAATCACATCCCACATCGTCATAACAAGAGAAGCTGTTAATGGGACGATAAACTTGTAAATGCCTTTGATTTTTTGACCGAAAACGCCAAGTAGTACTTGAGATATTGTCAATGCAATATAACTTTGGGCGAAGTAGGTTGGCATAATTGCAATTGGGACACCGGCAATTGCAATTGGAAAATCCATGTAATGATAGTTACCAAAAGGAAAACCAGTTGCAATACTGGTACTTTCTAGTAAATTACTTACTGCCCAAGTGATAACAAAGTAGAGAAGCATTTTTTTCCACCCATATCTTTGGCATCCATGAATTACAGCAAATACAATTAATGGAAACCATTGTAGCACCTGAAGTATAAATGGTACTCCGGGAATTTGGCTAGCTACTGTCAGAATCGCAAATAGGATCAGGCATGTCCATTTTGCGTAGTCTATGGTATGTTTTTTAATAGTCATATTGATTTCTCCTTTCAAACTAAAACAGCAATTGATATATAATGCTGTAACACGAAGTACTGTAACATGAAATAAAAATACATTACAATAGTCTCATAACTTGTAATACAAAAGGAGAAAAAAATGTCTCATATTAAGTGGGCTAAGCGTCTAGTTCGCTCCACAAATTTGAGTCAATAGCGATTAGTAAAGTATTTATGATATAAGACATTCAATAAGAAAACGATAACTAGCTAAGGAGAAAAGTTTCTTTCGTTTGAAAATCCATAGGTACTATGGTATAAAATAAACCGGTTAAATAGTTCATGCTAATTCACAATGCTTAGGAGGTTTTTATGGAAAGAAAGATTAGATATCAAAAGGTCCCGTTACCTGTCTTGGATCATGTACCAGATTTTGTTAGTTTGACGGATGCGACGATGAACGAGCGGAAGCAGAGGGTTCTTGATCAGATGAAGGAACAAAATCTTGATACATTAGTGATTTACAATGATTTAGAACACCAAGGAAATTTTGCGTATTTGACAGGTTTTGCTACTCGTTTTGAGGAGGGGGTACTGGTTCTCCATCACTCTGGAGAGGCATATTTGATTTTAGGAAATGAAAATCTAAAGATGGTCAATCATGCACGAATCGATGCGAAACTATTGCATTGCCCATTGTTCTCATTACCCAATCAGCCACTAGATGGAGAGCTTGATTTAACACAACTTTTCGTAGAAACTGGACTTGATGAAAAAAGTCGAGTGGGCATTGTGGGTTGGAAACTTTTTGCAGAGCAACAACTGTTTGATGTACCGCATTTTATTGTTCAAGCAATCAAAGAGATAGTGACACAGGGTGTTGTTCGAAATGCTACCGATGTATTTATTTCTCCTGTATATGGTGTGCGGACGCGCAATAATGTGAATGAACTTGCGCATTATGAATTTGGTTCGGCTTTGGCTTCTGATTGTGTGTTGTCTGCTATTCAAACGATCGAACCTGGGAAAACTGAAATGGATGTGGCACAAAAGTTGGTTGCGTACGGACAACGTCCAACCATTATGCCGATTGCAGCAACAGGTGAACGCTTTACCCATGCAGAAATCTGGCCACGGGCAAAGAAAATTAGAAAAGGGGATAAGTTCTCCGTCACTACAGGGTTTATCGGTGGATTAGCCAG
>JBKEAG010000143.1:0-5325 GCA_047972025.1 Moheibacter sp. | reverse complement strand
AAAAATTTGGTTGAACTTTGGAAAATATCTAATTTCGAGATAGTTATTACTATTTATTATTAATTAGGTATTATTATTTTTTAACCTTAATATTTTTTATTATGTCATTCAAGACCAAACTTAAAGTTGCGGGAAAAGAACGCAACGTCCTAAACGTCAGCTACGGATTACTTCAAGAAACCGATGCGACGGGAAGACCTTCCACCATTACTCGGGGAGGCAAAATCGAAATCACAGTAGAAGCAACAGGAGAAACCGATTTATTCGAGTGGATGACCAATTCATTTGAACGTAAAAACGGAAGCATTGTTTATGTAAAAAGAGACAGTGATGCCACGCTCAAAGAGCTACAGTTCGAAGAAGCCTATCTTGTAAGCTACAAAGAAAACTTTGATTCCACCGGTGAAAACCCGCTTACCGAAACTTTTACCCTATCGGCAAGAGTCATCAAGATGGGAACCGGAGAACACGCAAACGAATGGGTATAATTCCGAAACTATTTTACATTAGTTTATTATTTTTCAAACCATTTTTTATTAATAATTAAATTATTACAATTATGTCATTTAAAGCAAAATTAGTAGTAGCAGGAAAGGAGTACAATGTACTGAACATCAACTACGGATTGTTTCAGGAAACCGACGCTACAGGAAGACCTTCCACCGTAACAAGAGGAGGTAAAATCGAAGTTATGATCGAAGGAACGGGTTCAACCGAATTATTCGAGTGGATGACCAATTCATTTGAACGAAAAGACGGAAGCATCAAATTCTTCAAAAGAGACAGTGATGCTACGTTGAAAGAATTGAAGTTTACAGAAGGCTATTTGGTCAAACACAAAGAAAACTTCGATTCCACCGGCAAGAATCCTCTAACCGAGTCTTTCACGATTTCCGCAAGAAAAATTGAAATGGGAACAGGCGTTTACGAAAACGAATGGGTATAATCACAAAATAAAAACAGTAAACCATGTCATTTCAATCCAAATTAAAAGTAGCCGGAAAAGAGTACAACATACTGAAAGTAAATTTCGGACTGGCACAGGAAACCGATGCCACTGGACGGCCTTCAACGATAACAAGGGGAGGTAAAATCGAGCTCATCGTAGAAAGCACAGGAGAAACCGAACTCTTTGAATGGATAACCAATTCTTTTGAACGCAAGGACGGAAGCATTGTCTTTATCAAAAGAGACAGCGATGCCACGCTTAAAGAGCTTAAGTTCGAGGAAGCTTATCTTGTGAAGTACCGGGAGAACTTCGATTCCACCGGCAGAAATCCACTGACCGAAAGTTTTACCCTTTCGGCTAGGAAGATTTCCATGGGTACTGGAGAACATACCAATCCGTGGGTGTAGTGAACTAAGCTATTTCCTACATAAGGAACAGATGCCGCTCACGGAATTGCTGACCCATTTTAGCATTCGGTCAGCGGCATTGATTTTAGTAAACAATTTAAACAAAATACAAAGATTTATGTCCTTTTTAGCCAAATTAGAACTTGACGGAGAAACTTACAATGTGTTAGACTGCACGTATGGTTTCGAACAAAGTGTTGACAGAAACAATAAGCCCTCAGGAACACCAAGAGGTGGGCAAATAACGTTAATTATAGAATCTAGAGGTTCTACCAATTTTTTAAAATGGATGGTTGACCATAAACAAACCAAAGATGGTACTATCACCTTTTTCAAAAGAGATGCTATGAGCCGTATGTTGGCGTTAAAGTTTAGTAAAGCATTTTGCATTCGGTATACGGAACATTTTAATGCGCAGACCATTACACCTATGCAAATGCATTTAACAATTTCCGCAAAAAAAATAGAAATTGAGGGAGTTACTTTCGAAAACACATGGAACGCAGAATAAAAACTATAAACCTATGGCTACTTTAGAAGATGTTTTTGAACAGTTTGAGTCTGATATAAATAAAGCTCTATTTATATCTAGAGAAAGTTTAAAATTTAGAATGTCTGCTTCTAATAGCACAATAGACTTAAGTAAAATAGAAATTTCTTTGAAAAATCATTTAACAAATACTTTAAAAGTTAACACTCAAGACGTTTTAAGTAAGTATTTGGAGGATTGTGTTAATCAAGGTCATTTCGGCACAGACCCACCCACCCATTATAGAGTAAAAGCAGGAGATAACTTGTCCAAAATAGCAAAAAATCATGGTATAACGGTCAAAGAAATAAAAAGACTTAATAATATATTAGGTAATGGTGATTTAATATACCCCGGACAATTACTAAATGTTACACCTGAATCTGATTTTTCAAAGCATTACGGAGGGTATAGTGCAAATAGAAAAAATTCAAAAGGTGTTTTAGTGCAACCCAAACAAACGGCAGACCTTATTCTCAATTTTCTTGATAATAAAGGTCCCGAAAATTCTTTAATAACTGGAGGTGGTGCTTTACAACAAATTATGTCCATGCCGGAAGTAAATAATAAATTACGACAGTTGATAAAGGAATTGATGAAAAATGGTTTAGACTCGGGAGAAGTTCATTATGATTGGTTCGAAGGGGGACATATATACCAAGATTATCAGGCCTCTATGAGAATGGCGGCATCAGTAACTGATTTTTTTTCTTGACTTTAGTAGTAATAAAATGGAAGATTTACCCATTTTTCAATACCCAAAAAGTGCTGTTGGTTCATTTGGGATGTCTGTAAGATTAATGGGAGATAAACAGACAGTTGTAATTGCTCTTTACAATAGTCTAAGTGTAGGTTCAATGTTTGACAATCATATGGGTAACTCTCGAGACAAAACAATACCAACTAAATATATAACTTTTATATGGAGAACAAGAGTAGATTGGTGGAAAAGCTATTAGTTATGACTTTGCTTATGTCGGTTACTTTTCAGAGTTGTAAAAACAGAAATAGTGTGAATAATTGGTTTTTTGAAAATAGCCAAAAAGCAATCCCCATTGGGGAAAATGTATATGTTTTTGATGTTGGAGGCGATGCTCATCCAGATATTCTTTTTCGGCATTCAGAAAGAGGCTATCACAACTTTATCAATGATAGTAAAGAAATAGTTTACAATGATACACTGTTAATAGTTAAATCAATAGACGAAGATGACACCTTGAAATTTGTTTATCATAAAATAACCCCAATTAATGATTCAATTAATTATGATAATATTAAAGATCGATTAGAAAAAATTAGTGAGAAAGACTTTATCAAATACAACCAAGAATGTCAACAATGTTCAAAAAAAATATTTAAGAAATGACAACAATGAAAAAAAACTTACTATTCACAATAATAATTTTATTTATGAATTCATGTCTTTTTTCAAAAAATGAAAGAAAATCTACACTAAATAATGATTTTGAATTATTCAGTAAGATGGTCACAGTACAAACCCAGCCTAAGAACGTAGAATGGGAGGAAGAACAAATCGGAAACAACGAATTTGGACCGGCAGACTACAATTTGTATGCTATTGTTGATTATAGCAATTTGTCTGAAGAAGATTTCAATAATTTATTTAACAAAAAACGTTTTAGTGAGCTAAAACCACCCATTAGAGATTGGATGCCACAAGAAATTAAAGATAAATTAAATGACCCTGATTTTATAGAAAAAAATGTTTTTGAGGCTGACAACTTCTTTAGCTCTCCGTACCTAAACGGTTATATGATTCGATTTAACTCTGAAAAGAAAATAGTATTATTTCTCCAAACTACTTAAAAAATCTATTATGGCACAATTAGTCTATACAACACTCTTACTAAATAGCAAACCCGTTTTAACTGGAAGCAATTTTAGTGTGGAGTTACACCAAGCAATGACCGAGCATCACGAATTAACCATCACTTGTCCGACAGATGCAATAGAACCTTCATTAGGCAATTTTGCCGATAACGTTCAAAAATTTATCGGACAACGATTGAGTCTTCTCGTATTCAAAGTCAAAGGAGCTATTGAACCAAGTCTAAAATTTATGGGAATTGTAACCCATGCCAACATCAATAAATTTGACGGGGCAGATGGCGAAATTACCATCATAGCACAGAGTCCCACCATACTCCTATCTCACGGACAAGACTCCCAAAGCTACGAAAAGCAAACTTTGGTACAAATCATAGAAGCAGCTACCAAAGAATACCGGCAAGACTTGGTGAAACTCAAAGTTTTCCCAAAAAACCAAACCCCCATTCCCTATACGGTACAGTACAAAGAGGACGATTTTAGTTTCTTACAGAGATTAGCTACACGATACGGAGAGTGGCTTTACTACGACGGAGAGCAAATTTGTTTTTCTGGAGTTGTGGGAAGCGGTAATCAAGAGTTACTCTATGGGCAAAACTTACAAAGTTTTAACTTCTCTATGCAGACCCGTCCGCAAGAACATACCTATATGGCATACGACTCTTTGAGAGCTACCGTACACCAAGCCGATATGAGTCAGTTTAAAAAAGATGTTACAAATCCTTACATTACACACACAACAAATGAGTCAGCCAAGTTATTCGCCAAAAAACCCAAATCCATTTACAACCACTCTTTGCTACAATATGGAAAAGCAGAGATAGATCAAATATTAGAACTAAAATCACAACACGCACTAAATACCATAAGTTTTCAAGGACATAGTGACGAACCGGGCGTACAGTTGGCAAAGGCAGTAGGAATAAAGGGAATAAAACCCGGATATGGATTGGCTGGAACAGATTTTTATGGAAAATACATCGTCACTAAAATCATACACACCATCAACAGTGGCGGAGAGTACAGAAATCAATTTACGGGCGTTCCCAGAGACATAAAAGTTCCACCCTACTTTAGTGAAAACGCAGTTCCTATATGCGAAGAACAGTATGCCATAGTCAAAGACAACAACGACCCCGAAGGATTAAGTAGAATCCGGGTACAGTTTCCGTGGCAAGAACCCACCAAACAACTTACCCCTTGGATCCGAGTTACGACCCCCTATGCCGGAAAGGGCAAAGGAATGCACATCTTACCCGAATTAGAAGAAGAAGTACTGGTAAGTTTCGAAAGTGGTTGTGCCGAAAAACCGGTAGTCATAGGTACTATGTTCCACGGAAGTGGCAAATCCGGTCACGGCGGAGCCGGAAACTATATGAAAGGATTTCAGACGGCAAGCGGAAACCGACTCCAGATGAACGACCAAGACGGAAGCGTTTACCTCGCCGACAAAGGAACTGCCAATATGAAATTTGACGGTGCGGGGAATGCTACAACCAATGCCAATGCCAACCATTCCGTAAATGCAGGAAGTACCCATGTGGTAAATGTAGGTGCAAACAAAAACCAACCCGCACAATCGGTCATCAAAG
>JBKEAG010000121.1:0-5822 GCA_047972025.1 Moheibacter sp. | reverse complement strand
GTAGCAGAATCTTCTGTCACAGGTTTTTCACAAGAAAGAACTCCAAATGCTAATACAAAAGAACTTAGTACAAGTGTGATTTTTTTCATTATAATTTTAATTTTTCTCAAATTTAAAGTATTTTGCTCGGATGATGGAGTGAGTTTAGTAGATTCATTATAATTTTAACCAATACATATATCAAAATTTATTATGGCAGAATTTGATTTAAACGATTTAGAAAACATTGCAAAGAGTGAAGAAATTATTGACTTTTTGGTGGACAAAAGAATCATCAAAGAAGAAAAGTTTATACAACAATTAAAATACGAAAAAACGCTCCATCAACTTCAATCTGAACTATTTCATCTCCAAGAATACATTATCCAGAACAACAAACAATTATTAATTATCTACGAAGGTAGAGATGCCGCCGGAAAAGGTGGAACTATTTCCCGATCAATTACTTATCTGAACCCTAAAAAGTTTAGAGTTGTAGCATTACCAAAACCTACGGAAAGTGAACTGAAACAATGGTACTTTCAGCGGTATATAAAAGAGCTTCCTATGAATGGAGAAATTGCTTTTTTTGATAGAAGTTGGTACAATAGAGCGGTGGTAGAACCTGTTTTTGACTTTTGTAGTTCGGAGCAATACAAACAATTTATGCACCAAGTAATTCAATTTGAAAATTTACTACACGAAGAGGGAATCATTCTCATCAAATTTTTTTTAAACATAACTAAAGAAGAACAAAAAAAGAGATTAGATGACCGAAAAGAGAATCCATTGAAACAATACAAAATAGGTGGATTAGATGAGAAAGCACAAGAAAAATGGGACGATTATACACTATACATTGACAAAATGCTAAATGAAACATCTACTGAAAACTCCCCTTGGATAGAGATTAAAACTGATGATAAAAAAGTAGCTCGATTAGAAACCATAAAATATATTTTACAAAATGTTGATGGGTTTGAATCAAATTTAGATTTAAAAAATAACAGTGAAGTTGTGAAGTTTTGGAAGTAAATGATTTAGAGTTGATCATAAATTTTAAACTCAAATTATAACACCTTGTAAATTCTACAAAATATTGTACTTTTGCACCCTCAAATTTTACTATGCAAGAAATACGCAACATTGCTATTATAGCACACGTTGACCATGGAAAAACAACTTTGGTTGACAAAATTTTACACAGTACCAATGTCTTCCGTGAAAATCAAGATTCAGGTGAACTCATCATGGATAACAATGATTTAGAACGAGAAAGAGGGATTACCATCTTTTCAAAAAATGCAGCGGTAAATTATAAAGACATAAAAGTTAATGTAATTGACACACCCGGTCACGCCGATTTTGGGGGTGAAGTGGAGCGAGTACTGAAAATGGCAGATGGTGTATTATTGCTAGTAGATGCCTTTGAAGGACCTATGCCACAAACTCGTTTTGTGTTGCATAAAGCATTAGAGTTAGGATTGAAACCACTGGTAGTTATCAACAAAGTTGATAAACCCAATTGTCGTCCAGATGAAGTTCATGATGCTGTGTTCGAATTATTTTTTAATTTAGATGCAACAGAAGAACAATTGGAATTTCCAACTTTTTATGGTTCATCAAAACAAGGTTGGTTCAATACAGAAAATGTTCAAACAGAAGATATATTTCCTTTATTAGACGGAATTTTAGAACATGTGCCACCTCCAAAAGTATCAGAAGGAACATTACAAATTCAAATCACTTCATTAGATTACTCTTCCTTTCTAGGGCGAATTGCCGTAGGGAAAGTTTCAAGAGGAAGTATTAAAGAAGGACAGCAAGTAGCCTTGGTAAAACCAGATGGTACAATGACCAAACAACGTGTAAAAGAGTTGTATGTATTTGAAGGTTTAGGAAAGAAAAAAGTATCAGAAGTAAACGCAGGTGACATTTGTGCAGTTGTGGGAATGGATAAATTTCAAATTGGTGACACTATCGCCGATATAGAAAATCCGGAGGCTCTAGGCTCTATAAAAATAGATGAACCAACGATGAACATGTCTTTTGGAATAAACAATTCCCCTTTCTTTGGGAAAGATGGAAAGTTTGTAACAAGCCGCCATCTAATAGAAAGATTGGAAGCTGAGCTAGAGAAAAATTTAGCCTTGCGTGTAGAACCAACAGATGATTCGAATACGTATTTGGTTTACGGACGTGGAATCATGCACTTATCGGTTTTGATTGAAACCATGCGTAGAGAAGGCTATGAGCTTACAGTTGGGCAACCCCAAGTTATTTTCAAAGACATAGATGGTGAAAAATGTGAACCTTATGAAACCTTGGTAATTGATGTACCACAAGATTTTGCCAGTAAAGCCATTGATTTGGTGACACAACGAAAAGGCGATTTGCTTATAATGGAAGCCAAGGGAGATTCTCAGCATTTAGAGTTTGATATCCCGTCTCGTGGTTTGATTGGGTTACGTTCTCAAATGTTAACTTCAACAGCCGGAGAAGCCGTTATGGCGCACCGATTTAGTGAGTATAAACCTGTAAAAGGTAATATACCGGGAAGAGCAGCCGGTGTTTTGATTAGTAAAGATCAGGGGACATCAACACCTTATTCCATTGATAAATTACAGGATAGAGGTAGATTTTTTGTAGCACCCGGAGAGGAAGTTTATACCGGAATGATTATTGGCGAACACAACCGAAATAACGATTTGGTAGTAAATATAGTAGAAGCTAAAAAGCTAAACAATATGCGTGCTTCAGGTAAAGATGATAGTACAGCGATTGCACCAAAAATCGAAATGTCTTTGGAGGAATGTATGGAGTACATACAAGCAGATGAATGTATAGAAGTAACACCAAATCACATTCGACTAAGGAAAATATATTTGAAAGAAGAAGATAGAAAACGTCAACAAAAAGCATTGGAAGCCTAGTTTTCAGTTATATGAAATTATAGAATCCCTTACTGTTTTTTATAGTAAGGGATTTTTGATTTAGTTATTTTTAATGGCTTTTTCATTGACTTTTGTAAATCAAACTATTTGATAAAAAACCATCCATGACTTCCTGCCACAGCTCCTATAATTGTGATAAGACTGAGTGTCAAAAGAACCCAATGTGCTCTGTGAATGATTTTGAATGCTCTTTCGGGGTTTCTTTCCATTTGTTTTTTAAATAATTTATGTAATACAAATGGCTCTAGGACAAATAAAATGATTGTGAAAATCAGCCAAACCAAAACCATAGCATGCATCCACCAATATTGATAGTGTAGAAATCGTTGCCATGCGTCGAGCTCATAAACCATGAAAAAACCGGTGAGTCCGGTCAGTAGGGTAGAGAATTTGGCTTGTATAGCAAACCGCCCTTCAATTTGCTCAAAGGTTTCTATTTGTTCTTGTTTTGATTTTAATTTTTTTACAGCAGGAATAATTACACTAGTTACCATAGCTACACCTCCAATCCATAGAACGACTCCTACTATATGTAAAACTCTTGCCAATGTGAAATATTCCATAGATACTTTTAACTTAATATGAAGTTTTTGGTTGAGGTAAAAGTACAAACACAGCTTAGTAAAAACAAATGAATTTAAATAGAGTTTAATCTTAGAAGAAATCAAATCTCAGACTAACTTTCAAAAAGAAATTTTCATCAAAAGTGTCATGTGAATAAGTTCCAAAACGATAATAGGTTCCAATTCCTAAAACTCCAAAAATCAATCGATTGAACTCAATACCAGTTTCTTGGAAATATTTATCAGGAGTTTGAAAGTCAAGTAATTGATGGTCATTTATATTTTTCATGTCTCCAATTAATCCTCGGTAAATAAATTCAGGAAAAATTTCTTTTTTTAGAAATTTAAATCCGGCAAATTTATGAGAGATATTGAATGAGAGATATTTATCTGAATAAAACTCACCGGGAAGCATTGTTTCAAAAGTATTGAGTCCTGAAACACCAAAATGTTTGAAAATTTTATTTCCTTTTTTGGCATTACCCATTCCTTCATATAAATTTAAAATAGGAGTTTTACCAAATGCAATTCCTGAATTAAGCTGAAAGTCAGTTTGTCCTAAGAAAGATTGGAATTGGTCAAAATAATTAAAGTTAACTTTTGTAGGAGTATAGTCTGCGTTAAAGATATTCCAACCCTGTGTTAGTGAAAGGTAAAACACCGGAAGACCGCTATTTATGGTGACTTTTCCATAAGGTGTTCTCACATTTTGCTCCTTTGGAGCCCACCGTAATGCTAGTTGAGTATCAAATGATAGGAATTTTTTATCCAGTTGATTATTTTGATAGATGTAGTCAAACTCAGCAGTTTTTTCATTGTAAATTCCGGAAAGGCTAAAGGTTGCATTTTGAAATAAATCTTGCTGATATCCGGCTGTAATTTTACGATAACTATAGAAATGACTGTTGTAAATATTGGTGAGATTTCCTGTGAGATATTGTAAATAATTATTTTGAAGTTCAATTGAATTTCGTCCGGAAGCACCTACGTCCTGGGTGTAATTTGCAAACACTTTCCCTGAATAAGGTTTATTGACAAGCCAATCCATTCCACCTCCAAATTTTAGTTTTTCATCTCTAAATCCATATGCTAGATATCCATTGAGCGAAAAGTCCCTACTGAATTTATAATTAGTTCCACCTCCTATTCCAAGTCGGAATCCTTCGTAATCATTGTAATTTAAAATTTTAGTCAAATCCACATCAAATTTTCCAATGGCATATTTTCCGCCTGAGCTGATAATTCGCAATAGGCGAATGTTACGATCCATATTGTATTTTTCACCTATACTGTCGATTTTTATATACGTATTTTTTTCTGTATCAGTCAAGGTACTATCTCGGTAGGCTATTAAAGTTTGTTCTGAATTGTCTAGTGAAGCAACATCTATTTCATTTTCATACCCTTTAAATTCACTACTTTTAAACTCTTTGGGAGAAATGATGTCTTTGAAACTTGTAGTAAGATGTAGCCAAACATTTTCTTTTTTGTAAATCGTATCAAGAATCACCGTGCCATCAGTAGTAATGGAATCTTTTACAGACGGATAAGAGATAGAGCCGCCATCCATACGAAAACGTTGTTGTTTTGGAAACCAGTAATTTTTGTAGTTACTCCAATCCATTTCTAACTCGGCAACAGATTCTTCGGATAAATTTTCAGCATAAAACCTAGCAAGAGCATACGTTTTTTTATCAATCCAAACGTAGCCTTTTATTTTAGATTTTTTGGAATTTCGGTTGGTTGGGAAAAAGGAGATAACAATTACGTCAATTCCATCCAATTGCTCTTTACTGGAAATACGATAACGATATGCCCTCAAACCACTATTAGAAACAGGATTGGTGAGTTCTCGAAAGAAAAATTTAATAGTCTCATTATCAAAATTATGAGAAATGGGCTGCATGGAAACAAATTCATATACAGGCATTTTAGTACCGGAAATACGGGTTGCTTTTACAATGTTTTTACTTCCAAATTGAGTTGAGTATTTATGATTCATAGCACGTTCTCCCAACATTAGATGACTTCTATCCAAAAGTCGGCGAATGTCATTATAACTGGAATCTTTTTCATTTTTTGGGAGGAGAATGTAAGGCATGGAATCGGTAGAAGCAGTTGCCAAAAACTTTGAATAGCTTTTGTATTCAAAGGAATTTAGATTTTGAATGCTATTTTTCTTTTTATTCTTTATGACTTTTTTGATTAAATCCCGAGCTTCTGAATCATTTAATGAAATTTCTGAAGAACCCAATTCTATTGTAATTGGTTGTAGCTCAACAATTATATCTTTTCCATAAAGATATAGTTCTTTCTCTTTATATCC
>JBKEAG010000037.1:0-6217 GCA_047972025.1 Moheibacter sp. | reverse complement strand
CCTGTGGGTTTAGAATGTGAGAGTTGTTTTGATGCAACTAACTTTTGAATGTAAGATTTACTTACACCTGTGATAATTGCCGCTTCTGAAATGGAAAGAAGTCGTTTACGATAGAGGTTTCTTCTTTTGACCTCTTTTTTGAGTAATCTTAGTTCTTTTAAAATTACTCTTAGAATTTGTTTTGTAACCATAATTTATCCTTTTGAAATTATGGTTCAAAATTCTCAACTTATTGAAAATAAATCGATAAGGATTAGGTTAGTGATAAATCAGTATCTATTTTGTTAACCACTTTATAAATTGAGTCTTTTGGTAGTATTTCATCACTTTTTCCGTAATAGAAACTATTTAATTGGTCATTCTTAAAAGGGCTTCCAAATCTGTTAATGAATAGGATTTCAATAAGTTTAAAGTGTGTTTTCCCAACTCCATCATCAAAACACCATAAAATACCATTGATAAGGTATGTTATTTCTTTTTCTGTTCCTTTCCATTGTACCTTAATTCTATTAGGTGTTTCACTAAACAGTTGTTCAAATATTTCAAATGAACAATCAATGAAATTTTTAGAAGTCAATTCGTCGTATAGTAGTGTAATAAATTTAGTCCTATCTATTTTATCCTTTAAATGAAAATAAGTAATTCTAGACTGTCGTATAGGTTTAATATGAGTAGGACTTTTACCTATTTTAATGAGATGATTATCAATTAACCGTTTCAATTTGATTAACCTTATTTTGAAGTCCATATAATCACTATCCATTTCATCTTCAATATGTAAAAGAAGATTTATAATGCTTTCTTCATACTGTTCAAAATATTCATCGTAAAAGAATTCGTCTTCAATTCTATCTTTATAACCTCCACCATAAAAATCCTCTAATACCAACCAACTAAAATGTGTATCGAAATTGGTTAATACCTTATCTTCAAAATATTCTACTAATTTTTTTACTTCTGATTTGTTCATTTCTTAAAATTTAAAATTAACCATACTATCCACCGCCTTTTGTTTTTCCTCATCTATTACTTTTGCATAGACCAACGTACTTTTTATGTCCTTATGTCCCATCAATTTTGAAATGGTAAAGATATTAACACCTGACGAAACCAAAAGTGTTGCAAATGTGTGTCTTGCACAATGAAAATGGACTTTCTTTTTAATTCCTGTCCGTTTTATAAGTTTCTTAACCGTTCTGTTAATTGAAGTATGGTGTTCGGAAAGGTTAAATACAAATTCTTTATTGTGTTTTTGTTTATCCAAAATATTGATTGCATTTTGGTTCAATGGAATATAAACGGTGTTTTTGGTTTTATTTTGAACCATTTGAATTTTGTTGTCCTTAATATGTTTCCATTGTAAACTCATTATATCCGAAACTCTTAACCCTGTATAACAACTAAATAGAAAAGCATTTTTAGCTTCATTGTCCATAAAATTGGTTTCTATTACCTTTTGAACCTCATCATTGGTTAAAAATACAATTTCGGTTTCTTCCTTTTTGAGTCTATCAATATATCGTATTGGGTTTTCGATAATGATTTTTTCTTTTACAGCTTGGTTGAGTGTTGCGTTTACCTTATTGGAATATGTTACAATGGAATTATTTGATAACCCCTCATTTTTAAGGTATTCTATAAATTTCTCAATCCAACTAATCGATATGTTTTCAAAGGTAATTTTTTTACCTTGGAATTCGATTAGGTGTTTTAAAGTATTATCCCAAGCCGTTTTAGTTTTTTCAGATTTTTTACTTCCTAATTGTTCAAAATAGGTTATGAAATTACCTTTTTGTAATTGCCTCGATATTAACCCATTTTTACTATTACCTAATTCAATTTCTAATTGGGACTTAATACGATTGACAACCCTTTCTTTTTGTTTCCTTTCGTCTTTTGTATCTGTGGGTTCAAATACAACATCTTTTATGGTTTCTCTAACCCTTTTACCGTTTAAGGTATAATCTAATTGATATTTATAAGGTCGTTTTCGTTTAGATGTTTTGTTATCTCCTAAATACTTTGTTCTTAAATTTACAGCCATAATAGATTGTTTAGTGTTCTAAATATAATGGACAAATTTCATTCAAGTGACAAATCCGTGACACTATTTTGAATGTTATCTACGATTATAAGAAACAAAAATAGGTTGCCGAATGACAACCTATAATAAGTATTAAGTAGGTACTTTATAAGTACTTATTTTAAAGTAGAAGGGTTAAACCACTTCCACAAACAAGCCGTCTTCAGTTTTTTCTACTTTTGCTAATTTCTTTGAAGTCAATCCTTTAATGGCTTTGTCCCACTTTTTGTTAGAAAGTTCACTTTGTATTTTCAAATCAGTTAAAAGCATTTTATTTTCTTTTTGAAGAATGCTAAAAATAGTTTTTTCATCATCATTTAAATTAATTGCCTGCCCGGCTCGGGTCTCCGGTTTCATTTGTGGGAAGAATAGAACTTCCTGAATAGATTGGTTATTGGTTAAAAACATAATCAATCTATCCATTCCGATTCCGAGACCGGAAGTTGGTGGCATCCCGTATTCCAATGCACGGATAAAATCTTGGTCAATAAACATGGCTTCATCATCACCTCGTTCTGATAAAGCTAACTGAGCTTCAAAACGCTCTTTTTGGTCAATTGGATCATTTAATTCTGAATAAGCATTGGCAATTTCTTTTCCACAAACCATCAATTCAAAGCGTTCGGTTAGTTCCGGATTATCTCGATGTTCTTTAGTAAGCGGACTCATTTCTTTAGGATAATCGGTAATAAAAGTGGGTTGAATAAAATTACCTTCACATTTTTCTCCAAAAATTTCATCAATCAATTTACCTTTTCCCATAGAGTTATCTACTTCAATTCCCATAGATTGAGCTGCTTCTCGAAGTTCATTTTCACTTTTGCCGGTAATATCAAAACCGGTAAATTGTTTAATGGCATCGGTCATGGTAACTCGCTTATAAGGAGCTTTAAAATTAATAGTATGATTGCCAAATGTAGTTTCCGTTGAACCGTTTACTTTTAAGGCACAATATTCTAGTAAATTTTCAGTAAACTCCATCATCCAATTATAATCCTTGTAGGCAACATAAATTTCCATAGCTGTAAATTCCGGATTATGAGTTCTGTCCATACCCTCGTTTCGGAAATTTTTAGAAAACTCATACACGCCATCAAATCCACCTACAATTAATCGTTTTAAATACAATTCATTGGCAATTCGCATATACAGCGGAATGTTTAGCGAGTTATGGTGCGTAATAAAAGGACGAGCTGCTGCACCACCGGGAATAGCTTGTAAAATAGGTGTTTCTACTTCCATGTAGCCCTTTTCGTTAAAAAAAGTCCGCATGGCGTTGAACAATTTAGTTCGTTTTACAAAAACATCTTTTACTTTTGGGTTTACAACTAAATCTACATAACGCATTCTGTAGCGTAACTCAGCGTCATTAAAAGCATCGTAAGTATTGCCTTCGTCATCTGTCTTTACGATGGGTAGTGGACGAAGTGTTTTTGCCAATAAAGTCAGCTTCGTTACATGAACGGAAATCTCACCAACTTTTGTTTTGAACTCATAGCCCTCAATCCCAATGAAATCACCTATATCAAGTAATTTTTTAAAAAGTATATTGTAAGCCGTTCCAGCTTCGTCATTAGATATATCGTCACGTGACACATAGAGTTGGATTCGTCCTGTACTGTCCTGGAGTTCAGCAAAGGACGCTTTTCCCATAACCCGAACACTCATCAACCGTCCTGCCAGCTTTACCTGTTTTTCTTCGTTGTAATTTTCAAGTATTTCTTTTGCAGTTGAAGTCACTTCAAACTCTGCAGCAGGGTAGGGCTCAATTCCTAACTCTTTAAGCTGTGTTAATTTTTCACGCCGTATGATTTCTTGTTCAGATAATTGCATTTTGCTAATTTTTCAGTTTGCAAAGGTACAGATAGAAGTTTGAATTTAGAAATTAGAATTTCAGAAATTGATTAAGATAGTTGAAATTGAAAATCAGTTTTTAAACGAGAAGAAATTCATAAATTTGCGGTTTTCCGATGTATGACTATTATTGAATTTATACAAAAAAAGACTCAGATTCTTCCAAAGAGTATTGAAAATACCTTAAACTTATTCAATGAAGATTGTACAATTCCATTTATTTCCCGTTACCGAAAAGAAAAGACAGGAAATTTGGATGAGGTACAAGTATCTGATATTTTCAAATGGAAACAACTTTTTGAAGAATTGGCAAAACGAAAAACTTCAATACTGAAATCCATTGAAGAACAAGGTCTATTGAGTACCGAATTAAAATCAAAAATTTCAAATTGTTATGATGAGGTCTTACTTGAAGACTATTATCTACCTTATAAAAAACGAAAGAAAACCAAAGCCGATACCGCTCGTGAAAATGGACTGGAATCCCTAGCCAAAATTATCATGAAGCAAAATCCCATTCGGGATATGGATGAATTGGTGAGTCGTTATTTATCGGAAATTATATTATCTCAAGACGAAGCTCTAAAGGGCGCAATGGATATCATGGCTGAGTGGATAAACGAAAATGAACGTGTACGAAATCAATTACGCCGAATGTATACACACGAGGCACTTATTCAATCCAAAGTGGTGAAGACCAAAAAAGAGGAAGAAGCGGCGCAAAAGTTTCAGCAGTATTTTGATTTTTCAGAGCCCTTGAAACGTTGTGCTCCACACCGATTATTGGCAATTTTACGTGGAGAAAATGAGAGGTTTTTGAAAACGTCTGTATCAATTGATAAGCAGACGGCACTTGATTTTATTGGAAAATTTATTATAAAGACAAACCAAGTGAAAGTTGTCGAAATTTTGAATGAAACCATAAAAGATTCTTACAAACGTTTGCTAAATCCTGCCTTATCCAACGAACGATTGAAAGAAGCGAAAGCAAAAGCCGATCTGAACTCGATAAAGGTATTTTCTAATAATTTGAAACAATTATTGTTGACCGCACCATTGGGTGAAAAACGAATTTTGGCAATTGATCCCGGATTTAGAACCGGATGCAAAATAGTTTGTTTGGATGAAAAAGGAGATTTACTTCATAATGAAACAATTTATCCAAATGCGCCACAAGATGAAAAAAAAGAGGCAGCTAAGAAAGTTCGTTCACTTATAAACGCGTATAAAATTGAAGCAATTTCCATCGGAAACGGAACGGCTTCTCGAGAAACAGAAAATTGGATTCAAAATACAGTATTTGATTCACCCATAAAGGTTTTTGTAGTCAATGAGGCAGGAGCGTCTATTTATTCGGCATCCAGAATTGCACGTGATGAATTTCCTCAATATGATGTAACGGTACGCGGTGCAGTTTCCATAGGTCGTCGATTGGCTGACCCTTTGGCTGAATTAGTGAAAATCGAACCGAAATCTATAGGAGTAGGGCAGTATCAGCATGATGTTGACCAGAAATTACTCAAAGACGAATTAGATGAAACAGTGATGCTTTGTGTAAATAAAGTGGGTGTAAACCTCAATACGGCGAGTAAACATTTACTTCAATATGTTTCCGGAATTGGTGAGAAAATGGCAGAAAATATTGTGAATTATCGTTCAGAAAAAGGTTCATTCTCATCACGAGAAGATTTACATGATGTCCCGCGTTTAGGTGATAAGGCATTTCAACAGTCATCTGCTTTTTTGCGGATTGTAGATAGTGAAAATCCACTTGATAATTCGGCTGTGCATCCTGAATCTTATTTTTTGGTAGAAAAAATGGCAATTGATTTAAAAGTTGATACAAAAGATCTCATTGGAAATGAAGAACTAATTAACAAAATTGATGTTCAAAAATATGTCTCAGATTCGATTGGTGAATTTAGTCTAGAAGATATTTTGAAGGAATTGCAAAAACCCGGTTTGGATCCTAGACAGAAGGCGGTGATGGTTCAGTTTGATAAAAATATCAAAAAGATAGAGGATTTAGAATTAGGGATGAAGTTGCAAGGTATCATCAACAATATTACGAATTTTGGCTGTTTTGTTGATATCGGTATTAAACAAAGTGGATTGGTGCACATTTCCAAGATTTGCAATGAGTTCATTTCAGATGTGAATGATAAAGTACATTTGAACCAAATAGTGGATGTAACGGTAGTGAATGTAGATTTAGAACGAAAGCGGATTCAGTTGTCTATGATTGATTAATCATAATGTTGAAATATACCAAAATCTGAA
>JBKEAG010000178.1:0-2747 GCA_047972025.1 Moheibacter sp. | reverse complement strand
TTAATGAGGAAATCTACAAGATAATCCTGTAAACTATCTCTCTCAACGAGATTGACAAGTTTATCGAAATATTCTTGCTCTATTTCCAACATTATCCCTATTGATAACATCCAAACCATTTGAACATATCCACTTTCAGCCCTCCAGCCTTTTTTCATGAAAATTATGGATTGTTTATAGTCCTCTACTAAATCCATAACAGGCAACCCTAGAGAGTATTTCGATATTATGATTTGATACTGATACATAAAAGTTCTTGCAAAATGACTATAAACTCTATCGCTTTGCCAATCATTCCCGACCTCTTTATATTCTACGGAATCTCTTTTAACAAACCCTATTTTTTTTTCAATTGTTTGACTATAATTTAGTTCAGAATTTAATGTATCTCTTATTTTCATAATTGCTATTATTTCTACAAATTTAAATTTATTTAATTAAGGCCAAGAACCTATAACTCCATTTCCAGGGCTTCCTAACCTACTTGTTGTAACGTTTCCTAATTCATCTATTTGGCTTAAGACTTTGTCTACTTCACCTCTATCCATTGCACGCATGATGTCATCAGCTACATCTGGATCTACTTGATCTAACCTGTTTCTTATCCAGTCATCGCCCATTTGCGGACCATCTTTGGTTTTAGGGTTTAGTTTGGATGTATTATATTTTGCCTCATCTATTATATATTTTGGTGGTGGTGGGTAAGCTGTATTTTCGTATATCCCATCGATACCTTTTTTAATTTTGTCATCCAAGCTACCCGGAGCATTATCACCAATTCTTTTCAAATTGGGATTTTTCAGCATATTGTTTTGTGAAGTGATCTCTCCAAAATTCCTTTTTTGTTTATTCGTAGCTTTTTTAGGGTCAAATTGCTTCAAAATATCGTCAAGCAACTCTTGTGATTTTTCTGCAGCAGTTTTTGTGATTTACCTTCCCCGGAGGTCCTTTTTTCTTAGCTGCGGCTTCTGCTAATTCTTTAGCGGTTTTCTTTCCACCCGCCTCAGCTATATCATCTAAATTCTTTTTTACCGCTTGTTCCACAACTTCTTCGACACCCTCTTTTACAGCTATTTTACCGGCAGTTGCTGCCAGAGAGGTTCCGCCCGTAGAAACCGCTGCCACGGCATCGGGTAAATTTATCGGTTTCCTTTATTTCAAAGAACGAAATAGCCAACCCGGAGGTTGGCTTTGTTTTTCTAAATTTATCTGAAAATCTATTGGTTATGTTTTGGATTTGGGCAAATGTCCCAAGATGATACACTACCTGTAGACAGAGTAAACACTACCCTATATTAGTACGTTTATCTTTTAAAGAATTTGTAGCTACCCTTACGAGTGGATTGTAACTACTCAACAGACAGTTGTTTAAAAAATCTTTTACAAAATCTAATTTTGGCCAAAGCGAACAAGCTAAGGCTAATCCCACCCTAACATCTGAATATCCTTTTTCGTATTTTGGTTCAAAATTATTTACTTTATCAATAATCTTTTTCATTTCTAATTCTGAATTTGGAATAATTTCATCTTGTCCCAAAAACTTTAAGACTCCATTAACTACGGAGAAATTACCAAAAGACAATAATCTATTTACCTCTAAAATATCGGAATCAGAAGTTTTTTTTATCCTACACAAGGCTTGGGCTGATGACATTGTAACCATACTATGTGGTTCATTTTTTATACAAACGCTATCCAATATTTTTTCTGATTTTTCATATTGTGTAATGCCAAAATAATCAATTATCTGAACATTAGATTCCCAAAATTTTTCATCATTAATAGAATTAGAAAGTATTTGATATAAAAAATCATTCGTTAATTCGATTTGATTTTTAGTCGCTAGGTTTATTCCTTTTTTTAGGTCAACTTTTTTAGTAGAGGCTAATAATTCTAATACTTCGTCAATATTTATATTTTTTGCCATGTCTCTCTATTTTCTTCTCTATAATATTTATCTCCTCTTTGTATATCTATCAATAATGTTAAATTTGGCTGTATATTTAATATCTCATTTAAAGATACAATAGCTACTTTTTCCATATCAGCACCTTCATTACTAAACATTTGAAAGTCCCCCTCATCATCATATGAAACATAAACCACTTGAGACTTATTCTCTGTTACATATTTTGTAGTTATTATAGGAGTGTCTTTAGGTAATTGATTGATATCCATATCATTGAAAATTTGAGTAAATATACTTAAAATAGTTTAATTGTCCCACTTAGCTCTATTCTGTTCCCGACTTAATATCTGTGCATTTGAAGATGGGTCATTTGTCCCTCCTTTCGATTTGGGATTAATATGATCAACTTGAGCTTCATTTTTAGGAGGAGTTATACCACTCTCACTTTTCTTTGGCTTTTCTAATACTGTCCCATCTAAATCACTTCGTAGAAGACCATCATTATGCTTCATATTTGCTTCATATATAGCTTTCTTTTGTGCGGGAGTGAAATTCCCTCCTTCCTTAATCTTAAACCGACTAATATCTATATTAGAATAATCAGTTGGCCCCTTCCATTCAGGGATTTTTGTTGCTAAATCATCTAATTTATTTTCAGCTAATTCATCTGCCTCTTTCGTCACCACCTTCCCGGGAGGGCCTTTTTTCTTAGCGGCGGCTTCCGCTAATTCTTTAGCGGTTTTCTTTCCACCCGCCTCAGCTATATCATCTAAATTCTTTTTTACCGCTTGTTCCCCAATCTCTTCTACAACTTCTTTCCCTAATTTTTTTCCGCCTG
>JBKEAG010000177.1:0-10715 GCA_047972025.1 Moheibacter sp. | reverse complement strand
GTGGAATTTCTCTAGAAATTCGGAGCATTGTAATATTTACTTTTTGCTCTTCACCATCATTCAAATATTTATTAATCTGAATCTTTTTTGAAATGTCTTTATAGGATTTACCTTCTAAAGCTATTTCGTCATTCACTATAATCTGATAGTGACAACCTCTTGCTTCTATTGATAATTTATAACTGTCAATTTCACTCTGAGAGCGATGAAAAGAGGAGAGAACAAAAAAGCAAAATAAGACCAAAAAAAGATACTGCATTGAATTTTTATCTAAATCAAAAGCGAAATTAGAAAAATGTTTGATAACATCTAATATTCTCTTTCTAAAACCTTTGTTAAATGATAAGTGTCACGTTAGGAAAATTGAGTAAGTAATTCTTTCTTATCTCTTTCCATTTGTTGAACCAATTCATCAACAGAGTTAAATTTTTTATCATCTCGTATTTTTTTTAGAATTTCTATTGAAATGATTTCATCATAAATATCTTGTTCAAAGTCCAATATATAAACTTCTACTCGTTTTTCATTTGAATTAGTCACAGTAGGACGAGTACCAATGCTAAGTAATCCTTTATGAATTTTATTTTGAAAGTGAACTTTTACTATATAGACACCATTTTCGGGAATTAATTTATACTTTTCAACTTCCAAATTAGCAGTAGGGAAACCAAGTGTTCGCCCCAGTTTATCTCCATGAACAACCTTTCCACTAAGTCTGTAATTTCTCCCTAAGCCTTTTGAAACAAAATCTAAGTCACTATTATTCAAGGCAAAACGAATATCTGTAGAGCTAATTGAATTATCATGGGACTTAACTTCTTCTATTTGTTTTAAGTTAAATCCATATTCTTCAGATAGCTGTTTTAATTGCTCAAAATTTCCTTCTCTATTCTTTCCAAAATGATGATTATATCCAATTATTAAAGTGTGAATCCCAATTTTTTCTATTAATAAATTTTTTACAAACTCTTCTGAACTTAACTCTGAAAACACCTTAGTAAACGGATGAAGAATCAGATTCTGTAGTCCTAAATTTTTAAGTAATTCAACTTTTTCATCAAGTGTAGTTAGAAGCTGTAAATCATCAGTATTCTTTCCCAAAACCACTCTAGGGTGCGGTTCAAAAGTCAAAAGAATACTTTCTCCCTTTACTTCTTCTGCAATATTATTTAAATTTTGAATAATTCCTTGGTGTCCTAGATGAATACCATCAAACATCCCCAAAGTCAAAACAGGGTTTTCACAACCACTAAAATCTAAAATATCATGAAAAACTCTCATTGGCCAAAGGTAAACATCTTAATCAAAAGGCTACATCCTAAAATCTTTCAGAATAAATTTTAATCAAAAATTTCACAAATCTAATTTTAACTAAAAAGTAAACACTAAAAAAACTGATAAAAATCTTTATAAACATTAGTATAGAATAAGTTGATTGACTTATCTTTGCACGAAAATTTAGAAACACATAATCTTTAGAATAATGGCAAACCACAGTAAAGGTAAAATCGCACAAATTATCGGTCCGGTGATTGACGTGGTGTTTGAAAACGCAGAAAATCTACCTCAAATTTACGACGCATTAGAGATTCCAAGAGAAGGAAAAGAGTCGTTAATACTAGAAGTTGAGCAACATATTGGTGAAGATACAGTACGTTGTATCGCAATGGACTCAACCGATGGTTTACAAAGAGGTCAAGAAGTTCGTGATTTAGGAAATGCAATCACTATGCCTACCGGAGAAGCGGTAAATGGTCGTGTATTTAATGTGGTAGGAGATGCCATTGATGGATTGGGAAATGTAGGGAAAGAGGGTGGATTACCTATTCACCGTCAAGCTCCAAGATTTGAAGATTTATCAACTTCATCAGAAGTTTTATTTACCGGTATCAAAGTAATTGACCTAATTGAACCTTATGCAAAAGGAGGTAAAATCGGTCTTTTTGGTGGAGCAGGAGTAGGTAAAACTGTATTGATTCAGGAGTTAATTAACAATATTGCAAAAGGACACGGTGGTTTGTCTGTATTTGCCGGAGTGGGTGAAAGAACACGTGAAGGAAATGACCTACTACGTGAAATGTTGGAAGCTGGTATCATCAAATATGGTGATGAGTTTATGCACTCAATGGAAGAAGGTGGATGGGATTTGTCTAAAGTTGATAAAGAATTGATGAAAGAATCAAAAGCAGCTTTTGTATTTGGACAGATGAACGAACCTCCGGGAGCACGTGCACGTGTTGCCTTATCAGGACTAACATTGGCAGAATATTACCGTGATGGTGATGGAAGTGGTCAAGGTCGTGACGTACTTTTCTTCATTGATAACATTTTCCGATTTACACAAGCAGGTTCTGAAGTTTCGGCATTGTTAGGGCGTATGCCGTCAGCAGTAGGTTACCAGCCTACACTAGCGACTGAGATGGGGTCTATGCAAGAGCGAATTACCTCAACCAAAACAGGTTCTATTACTTCCGTTCAGGCAGTTTATGTACCTGCAGATGACTTGACTGACCCGGCACCGGCTACAACCTTTGCTCACTTAGATGCAACAACAGTACTTTCACGTAAGATTGCTTCATTGGGTATTTATCCTGCGGTTGACCCGTTAGATTCTACTTCAAGAATTTTAACACCGGAAATTGTAGGAGAAGAGCATTACCGTTGTGCACAAAGAGTAAAAGAAATCTTACAACGATACAAAGCATTACAAGATATTATTGCCATTTTGGGTATGGAAGAACTTTCTGAAGATGATAAATTAGCTGTACACCGTGCAAGACGAGTTCAACGTTTCTTGTCTCAACCATTCCATGTTGCTGAGCAATTTACAGGAAATCCGGGAGTTTTAGTTGACATAAAAGACACCATCAAAGGATTCAATATGATTATGGATGGTGAAGTTGACCAATATCCAGAGGCTGCTTTTAACTTAAAAGGTACAATTGAAGATGTAATTGAAGCCGGAGAAAAAATGTTGGCAGAAGTTAATGCCTAAAAAAAAGTAGAAAAAATGAAGTATCAGAATTTTTGATACTTCATTTTTAGTTCTATACCATAAAATGATTTGATATGCAATTACACATTATAACACCTGAGCACATTATCTTTGATGGGGAAGTAGATTCTGTGTCTGTTCCCGGTAAAGATGGGGAGTTTCAGATGTTGAACAATCATGCTCCTATTGTTTCTTCAATGGAAAAAGGAACTATCAAAATAAAACTTCATTCCAAAAGTAAAGTGGATTTTGAAAATATATCCGGAAAGCTAAAGCAACACTCATCCAATGAACATGTTTACTTATTTGACGTAACAGGTGGTGTTGTAGAAATGAGCAATAATATTGTTACCATTTTAGCAAACTAATTTAACTTTAAGATAAATTTAATTGAAATCCTGAAAGAAAATTTCAGGATTTTTTATTTGAATTTATACAACGATTACTTATAACTATCATTCCATTCTTTAGGTTTAGGTTCGTGTAGTTTCCCCAAAGATTTAGCAATAACTGTAGAAACTGTAGCATCACCTGTGACATTTACAACAGTTCGGCACATATCAAGTGGTCTGTCAACAGCAAAAATAAGAGCCAACCCTATGGGAAGTAATTCCGCAGGAAATCCAACGGATTCCAAAACGATTACCAACATCACCATACCCGCACTTGGTACGGCTGCACTACCGATTGAAGCCAGTAAAGCGGTTAATACAATGGTTAATTGATTTGTAAATGATAAGCCCTCCGGCCATATTACTTGCATAATGAAAACAGCTGCAATTCCCTGATACAAACTGGTTCCATCCATATTGACAGTTGCACCTACGGGCAAAACAAAACCTGCAACTTCTTTGTCTACACCTACATGCTCCTCTACTCGTTCCATGGTTACAGGAAGTGTTGCCGCGCTTGAACTAGTTGAAAATGCCAATAACTGCGCAGGACTTATTTGTTTTAAAAACCAAATAGGTGATTTTTTTGCATATACCTTTATCAAAATCATGTAAACACTAATCATTAATAGCAATCCGGCAACTACACACAAGCTGTAATAAAGTAGTTTTACTAGAATTTCAGTGTCATCAAAAGCAATAATGACGTTGGCTAGTAATGCGAAAACAGCATAGGGAGCAAACAGCATGATTAAATCCACCATTTTCATGACAACTTCGTTAAGCGAATCAAAAAACCTGACCAAGGGTTTTGCTTTTTTCTTTGGGATGAGTAGTAAGCAGATACCAACAAACAGGGCAAAGAAAATTACCTGTAACATTGAAGCATCTGCAAAGGATTGAAAAATGTTGCTTGGAAAAATATCAACCAACGGCTGTAAGGGACCGGCATCTTGCTGAGCCATGGCTTTCTCCAATTTGTCAACGACTCCCGCATCATTTGCATATTTCAGTTTTATTTTTTCTATGGTTTCTTCCGGCATACCCGTGCCAGGTTGTACTAAATTTACGATGGCCAACCCAATCACAATTGCAACCAAAGTTGTACTTATATAGATGATGATAGTACGCAACCCCATTGACTGTATTTTGGAAATATCTTTCAGGTCAGAAATACCTTTGATTAATGAAGCTAAAATCAAGGGTATAGCAATTAGTTTGAGTAGGTTGATGAAGATAGTTCCAAACGGAGCAATCCAATCGGTAACAAAATCTTTTCCACCATTTATGCCATTCATTATGAATCCAAAAATGATTCCCAATACCATTCCAATGATAATTTTCCAGTGTAAAGCGAGTTTTTTCATAAAAAAACAAAGTTATTTCAGTTGCGCATGGAAGATACTAAAAATTTATAATTGATTTTGCTTCATTTTTGATGAAAAAATTGAGTAAATCTAAAGTTAATTTCCAAAAAAACCTCGAAGAATTTTCTCCGAGGTTTTGTCCCTTTATATTGTTTGTTGTCTATTTAGTATCGGTAATACTCCGGTTTGAACGGTCCCTCAACTGGAACACCTATATAATCAGCTTGTTCTTTTGTGAGATCTTCTAATTCAACACCCAATTTAGTCAAATGCAGTGCGGCTACTTTTTCATCCAAATGCTTTGGCAACATATAAACTTTGTTTTCGTATCGATCAGAATGATTCCATAATTCTATTTGTGCCAATGTTTGGTTGGAGAAAGAATTACTCATCACAAATGATGGGTGTCCTGTAGCACAACCCAAATTTACTAATCTACCTTCAGCCAAAATGATGATTTCATTTCCATTTACATTGTAAACATCTACTTGTGGTTTAACTTCGTATTTTGTTGAGCCAAAGTTTTTGTTCAACCAAGCCATATCAATTTCGTTATCAAAATGTCCGATGTTACAAACGATGGTTTTGTCTTTCATCTGTTCAAAATGTTTTGCCTGAACGATGTTGAAGTTTCCGGTAGTAGTAATCACAATATCTGCATTTCCAACCACCGTATCCAATTTTTTCACCTCAAATCCTTCCATAGCAGCTTGAAGCGCACAAATCGGGTCAATTTCAGTAACGGTAACAATCGCTCCTGCACCACGGAATGAAGCTGCTGTTCCTTTTCCAACATCACCATACCCACAAACGACTACACGTTTACCCGCAATCATAATATCGGTTGCCCTTTTCACAGCATCAACCGCAGATTCTCGACAACCATATTTATTGTCAAATTTTGATTTGGTAACCGAATCATTTACATTTATAGCCGGCATGACCAAAGTGCCGTTTTGCATTCTTTCATACAAACGGTGAACACCAGTAGTCGTTTCTTCAGAAAGTCCTTTGATATCCTTGGTCAATTCAGGGTATTTGTCAAATACCATATTTGTCAAATCACCTCCATCATCCAAAATCATGTTTAGTGGTTTTCTGTCTTCACCAAAAAACAAAGTTTGTTCTATACACCAATTAAATTCTTCCTCATTCATACCTTTCCAAGCGTAAACAGGAATTCCGGCTGCCGCAATTGCCGCTGCCGCATGGTCTTGAGTTGAAAAGATATTACATGAAGACCAAGTAACTTCTGCGCCAAGTTCTACTAAAGTTTCAATCAAAACTGCCGTTTGAATGGTCATGTGTAAACACCCGGCAATTCTCGCACCCTTTAAGGGTTGCTGTGGTCCATACTCTTTGCGAATTGCCATGAGTCCCGGCATTTCAGCTTCGGCTAGTTTAATTTCTTTTCTTCCCCAATCTGCAAGAGCAATGTCTTTTACCTTATAAGGAATATATTCAACTTGTGTATTCATAATTTATTTTATTTATCTAATTTTGAACCTGTTTAGGTTTTGGTCTGCAAATTTACGAACTATATTTTCAAATATAAAATGCCTCTTATCAATTCTTTACATAGTGATAAATTTACACGAATTGTATGTTGGAAAACAGACGAATCTGATGAGGAGTTGCTGAATTATTTAAAATTAAGTCCTTATCGAATTATGAAATACCTGACTTTGAATCCAAAGCAGGGAAAAGAATATTTGGGACTGAGGGCTTGTTTGAAAGAATTGGATTTGGATTTAGAAATTTATTACGATGAACGTGGAAAGCCTTATTTACCCACAAATAAGCAGATTTCCATTACGCATTCATTTGACATGGTTTGTATTGGGTTAAGTAAATTTGATATCGGGATTGATATTGAAAAGAATCGTCCTCACAAAATCCTCAATATCAAAGAAAAATTTATTCGAGAGGATGAAGCATTTTGGATTCCAAAGGAAAAAGAGGAAGAATATTTACACGTGATTTGGGGAATAAAAGAAGGTTTGTACAAACTAAACGGTGGAAATTTATGGAATTTTCTACATCATTATAAGGTTGAACCTTTTGAATTAGTTGAAAACGAACCCATATCTTGCTGGATATCAGACGAAATCAAAAGTCAAAAGTTTGATGCTCATTATTTGCTGATTGCTGATTACTATTTGGTTTGGGTATTGGGTACAGAATAAAATTTAATTTTTAACTTTAGCCAAATTATTTTGATATGGAATTTAACTCAACATTGGTCGCACACGCTTCACAAGACGAACGTACGGCATTTTACCGAAAAACTTATGGAAATGTAGCCTTGGGTGTTTTGGTCTTTATTTTGATGGAAAGTGTATTATTACGCATTGACCCTTTGGTAAATGCTATGCTTTCTTTACAAGGGTATTCATGGCTAATTCTACTAGGTGGATTTATGGGTGTAACTTGGTTGGCTCAGAATTTAACGTATAAAAATTCTGATGTCAAAATACAGTATGCTGGATATTTGCTATATATTTTGGCAGAAGCACTGATTTTTGTCCCATTATTATACATTGCAATTAACTTTGGAGGTGGACCTACTATGATTTCTCAGGCAGCTATCGTTACGCTTGGAATGTTTTTAGGATTGACAGCCACTGTTTTCATGACAAAAGCAGACTTTTCTTTTCTAAAAACGGGATTAACAATTGGTTTCTTTATAGCATTAGGATTAATTGTAGCCGGAACTATTTTTGGGTTTAACTTAGGGTTATGGTTCTCTGTCGGTATGGTTTTATTGGCATCAGGAAGCATTCTATACTCTACTCATCAATTAAAAAATGAATTTGGAACAGAGCAATACGTTCCTGCCGCACTTTCTTTATTTGCATCATTAATGTTACTGTTTTGGTATGTGTTGCAAATTTTTATGTCAAGAGATTAATCATAAAAGAATACTTTAAGCTCGGAACAATTTCCGAGCTTTTTTTATTACAAAATGGGCGAATTTTTCACTTTCATCACTGAACCTTATCTTACTTACAAACCTTATCAAATTTGGTTAGAAGTTATTGCTACAACTTTGGGGATAGCTAGTGTTTTTTTCTCAATGAAAAGAAACATTTGGGTATATCTAACCGGTATAATTTCAACTGTTTTATACGTTTACATTCTTTTTGTATTCGGACTTTTGGGTGATTGTTTGATAAATGTTTATTACACCATTATGAGCATTTACGGTTGGATTCTTTGGTCAAAAAACTCAACAGACAATATTCACGTAAACGTCTCTTGGGCAACAAAAAGAGAATGGTTTTTTGGAATAGTCTTATTTATTTTAAGTATTGGATTAGTCACATCGGTTTATTATTACAAACCCTACATAGACAATCATTTTTCGATGGAAGGGGTAATGCTGGGGCTTTATCATTTAGATTGGGCAAATTGGCTAGACGTATTTACAACTTCCATATTTTTGATTGGAATGTGGTTTATGGCAAAACAACGAATCGAAAATTGGGTATTTTGGATAGTGGGAGACTTGATTTGTATTCCTATGTTCATATACAAAGGTTTAGTCATTACGGCATTTCAGTATATGATTTTTACAGTTTTAGCAAGTATAGGGTTTTATCTTTGGATGAAAAAAGCCCAACAAAAGGAAGTTATTTCTTAACTTTAACCTATCACCAATGATGAAAAGCTATGGACTACAAACAAAAATCCATAAAAAATTGGGCACAAGATGACCGACCAAGAGAAAAACTGTTACTGAAAGGCAAAAATTCACTTTCCGACTCAGAGTTATTGGCCATCATTATGGGGAGTGGTTCCCGTAGCGAATCGGCTGTAGAATTAGCTAAGCGTATTTTGCATTCAGTAAACAATAACTGGAATGAATTAGCAAAATTATCGGTCAAAGATTTATGTAAATTCAAAGGTGTTGGTGAAGCAAAAGCTATCAGCATCATCACAGCTATGGAAATTGGAAAGAGGAGAGCTGCTCAAGGATTGGTTGAAAAACCTAAAGTTACAACCAGTCATGATGCTTTTCTAGTTTTACATAGTTTGATTGGCGATTCAACGATAGAAGAATTTTGGGTTTTGTATTTGAATCAAGCTAATTTTATGATGAAAAAAGAGCAAATCAGTAAAGGAGGAATTAGTCAGACATCGGTTGACATTCGAATTATTATGAAAACAGCTTTGGAAGAAATGGCTACCGGTTTGGTTTTGGCTCATAATCACCCGTCAGGGAATGTACAGCCCAGTAAATCAGACAAAGAGCTGACTCATAAAATTTCAAAGGCTTCGGAAACATTGGATATCCAAGTATTAGATCACTTGATAATTACACAAAAAGAATACTTTAGTTTTGCTGACGAAGGATTGATGAAATGAATAAAATACTCATTTATACAGAAAAAATAACACCGAGAATTCAATACATTTTTGAATTTATTTTAAATGAATTTTCCGGACTAGAGTTGAGCTTTACAGATGATATTTCATTTTTTCTAGCTAGTGAAACCCCTAAAATAAATTACTCAAACACAATGATTTCTGATGAAATTCAATTGAGTATAGACCCATTTCTATATACAGAAGAAATTTCTACAGAAATACGATTCTCTGAATTAAATGAAGTGGGAAAAATATTTTTTGCTCTAAGTCGGTATGAAGAATATTTGCCTCAAGAAAAAGACCAACATGGAAGAATTTCGGGTAAGGGGAAAGTTTATAAAACTCCGTTTATAGATAAATGGATTTTGGAATTTCAACAAAAATTAAAAGAAAAATACCCACAATTACTGTTCAAAAAAAGAACATTTGAACTTGTCGTAACTTGTGATGTAGATCAGACTTGGAAGTATAAAAACAAAGGATTTAAGAGAACTTGTGGTGGCTTTTTAAGGGATTTAATAAACGTAGATTACAGCGAGTTTTCTAAACGGATTCGAGTCATTTTTGGTGATGAAAAAGACCCATACGACACATTTGATTATTTCAAACAATTAAAAGAAAAATACCATTTTCAAATGATTTTCTTTTGGTTGATGGCAGATTATGACACATTTGATAAAAATAATCCGGTTACAAATACTCATTTTCAAAATAAAATTAAGGAGGTATCCAGATGGGCTACGTTTGGGATTCATCCATCTTACGCCTCAACAAATCAACCTGAAAAACTTGATTTAGAAATAAACCGGCTACAAAATGTAATGAATGACAGCATAGACAAATCACGCCAACATTATATCAAATTAAATCTCCCAAAAACATATTATAATTTAATTCAAAAAGGCATCACAGAAGATTATACTATGGCGTATGCTGACGAAACCGGGTTTAGAGCAGGAACAACTACACCTTTCTTTTGGTATGATTTAGAAAATGAAGCCCAAACTAACCTGAAAGTTTATCCGTTTTGTACCATGGATGTGAGTATGCGGAATTATATGGGGCTTTCTATCAACGAGTCCATCAACGAAGTTCAGCGATTAAAATCAGAAATACAAAAAGTAAATGGACAGATGGTTGTTCTGTTTCACAATTCGAATTTGAATGATGATTGGAACGGATGGAGTGAGGTGGTAGAGAGTTTATTTAAATAAAATTAGCTTTGATTGAAACTATGAATATAGTAGGGCTTTGCAAGAATTTCTTACTTTTGTGCAGATGTCAAAACTCCAAAAAATAAAGAGAAAAAACCTAGATGTAAAAAAATATTCGAAGGCGATAAACGAGGCTTTGAATTACCGTATTTATGCCGAATATTGGTATTTGGATGTTTTGACCAAAGAGAAATGGGAATGTTGGGTTTATGGTGATTATGACGTTGTGATGCCGATTCCTTTGCAGTATAAATTTAGAATTAAGTTCGTTTTACAACCTATTTTTTGTCAACAATTAGGTGTATTTTACAAAGAAGAAATTCCCGATGAACTCTTTAAAGCATTTGAAAAAAAACTACACAAATACAGAGTCCGC
>JBKEAG010000138.1:0-5840 GCA_047972025.1 Moheibacter sp. | reverse complement strand
CACCGGAATTGTTAAACCAATCGAATGCGAAAGATGAAATTCAACGGCTACGCAGCCTATAAAACCCAAAATGAATCTTCTACATTCGTGTTTTCTTTCTAGAAAACGGTTGCAAAGGTACTATTTTTTTAATTATGAGGTGTGTAAAAGTAATTTAAACCTCATCAAAGTTAATTTTAATTTTTTGTGATTTTGGACGTGAAATGCAGGCAAGAATCATTCCTTCCTCTATGTCAGAATCAGTTAACACAAAGTTTTCACCTACTAATACTTCACCTTCTTCTAGCTTACATATACAGGTACTGCAAATCCCTCCTTTACATGAATAGGGTGCATCAATACCTGCATCGTGCAGAGCATCTATTAAATTTTTTTCACGATTCCACACCAATTCGTTAACCTCCCCGTCCAATTCCACTGTAACTTTAACATCTTGTGGTGAATCCATCTCTTCGGGCAAAATATCGAGTGGGTTTGAACCTACTGTAAACAACTCAAAATGGATACTTTTTTTGGGGATTCCTGCATTAAATATTTCACTTGAAATTGTTTGAATCATTTCATTTGGACCACAAACTATGGCTTCATCAACTTCATTTATATCAATTAGTTGATTGAGAATTAATTCAAATTTATGTGCATCTAATCTTCCTTCAAATAACCAATCAGGGAGTTTAAATTGAGTGTAAAACAAATGTGGGAAAAAATTAAGTGGATAGTCACTTTGAAGCTCTTCAATTTGTTCTTTAAACATTACCTCATTCGGTGTTTTATTGGAATAAAATAGATAAAAATTTACCCATTTCTCAGTTTGTAATGTATAATTAATAATGCTCAAAATAGGCGTAATTCCACTACCCGCAGCAAAAGCAATTATAGTTCGTTTTTCATCGGGCTTTGATGGGATTCCAAAACGACCACTAGGCGTAGAAACTTCTAAATAGTCTCCTTCTTTTAGTTCTGTATTTAAAAATTTAGAGATATGACCATCTGGAACTGCTTTAATTGCAATTGACCATTTGTCTTCTAGTGGACTTGTACAAAGAGAGTAATCTCGTCTTGTTCCATTGACATTAAGTGTCACATATTGACCTGCTTTATACTTATATTCTAACTTTAAATTATTTGGTACATCAAAAGTAATTTGAACTGATTCTGATGTTAATTTATTTAAAGATTTTACTCGAAGTTTATGGAAGTCCATGACCGTTTTATTTTTGACAAAATTAGGGATTCCAACTAAGAACTAAATCCTATACTTTGAGTTTTTAATTATTTTTATGAACTCTGTTGTTGTTCATTAAAACTAATCATCCAATTTACCCCAAATTTATCAGTAAACATGCCAAAGTAGTCTCCCCAAAATGTATCAGCAAGAGGCATCGTAATTTGACCCTCCTCTGAAAGTCCTTTAAATAATTTATTAGCTTCGTCTTTACTGTCAGCTGTAATAGAAACAGAGAAATTATTTCCTTGTTGAAATGAAGAAGTCCATTCACTTCCTATATCACTACCCATTAGAATAGAATTGCCTACCGGAAGAGAAACGTGCATGATTTTATTTTTATCTCCTTCTGCTACTTTGTAGTCTTCACTTTCTGGAATTTCACCAAATCGTCCTATATAGGTAAATTCTCCACCTAAAATAGATTGATAAAAATTGAATGCGTCTTCACAATTTCCATTGAAATTTAAATAAATATTGACTGTTGCCATAAAAAGTTATTTATAGATTATAATTATTTTTTTAATGTTTATTTTTTACTAATCACGATGTTGGTCAATTAAGATAGAATTTCCGTCAGGGTCAGTTAATGTAATGTAGGCAGGACCTTTTTCATTTTTGGTTTTTTCGTTTAACGTGATTCCTTTTTCTAGTAAGTGTTTTTCTATAGTTCTTACGTCGTCAAACTCCTCTATAGATTCAGCATTTTGATTCCATCCGGGATTAAATGTCAGTATATTTTTATCAAACATTCCCTGAAATAAACCAATTATAGTATGCTCATTCTTTAGAATTACCCAATTTTGTTCTGGGTTTCCACCGGTCTGTGAGAACCCTAACTTCTCATAAAATGCTTTGGATTCTTGTAAGTTTTTCACTACTAGGCTAATAGAGAAAGCACCTAATTTTATATTTTCCATGAGATTATATTTAGGATTTAAAAATACTAAAATTTTTTAGTAAATAGATATATGTTTTTAACAAAAAAGGCTTGAGTCAAAAGCCTCAAACCTTTTCTACTGTAAAATTTAAATTAGGGATTAAAAGTCTTCATTATGTTCTCTATGTTCATAGTCTGCCACCATTTCTGCAGTATAGTCTGTTTTTGATTTTTTTGAAACTCGACGAATAATGCTGTCAAATATTGCATAAACAACCGGAACTATGATAAGAGTTAAAAATAGAGATGACAATAACCCTCCAATAATTACCCATGCCAATCCATTATTCATTTCAGCCGCTGCTCCTTTTGCAATTGCAATTGGAATCATCCCAAATACCATTGCTATAGTTGTCATCAAAATCGGACGTAAACGAGCGTGATTGGCTTGAATAAGTGCATTATATGTTGACTCTCCGGCTTCTTTTCGTTGATTGGTAAAGTCAACTAAGAGAATTGCATTTTTACACACTAATCCAATCAACATAATCATTCCCAAAATTGTAAATATATTGATAGAGTTATTCGTTAAAGCTAAAATAATCATCACTCCAATCAATGATAATGGAATGGAGAACAAAACTACAAAGGGATAAACATAACTATTATACAATCCTACCATGACCAAATAAACTAAGATAATGGCTGCCAAAAGTGCTATTCCTAATGTCCCAAAACCATCTTCTTGCATTTCCATATCACCTCCCCACACATAACTTACACCTACTGGTCTTTCTATTTGCTCAAATTTTTCTTGCCATTCGTTGGCTACATCTCCAACGGGGCGACCCACCACCTGTGCGTTGACATTTACTGATGGGGATTTGTCACGTCTTTCCAAAACACTCGGACCGGCACCTTCTTTTACATCTGCAAACTGAGAAAGTTTGATTTTCTGCCCTTGATTATTGACAAATATCAAATCTCGAACATCATCTATATTAGAACGATTAAATTGATCATAACGAACATTTATATCATATTCATATTCACCAGCACGAAACTTAGCATCTGTATTTCCACTAAAGGCAGTTTGCATTGTCATACCAACTGTACTCAAATCCAGTCCCAGTGTAGCCATTTTATCGCGATTCACTTGTACATTGATTTCAGGGTTTCCATCCTCTACTGATAATTCAATTTCAGACGAACCTGAAATTCCTCTCAATTCTGCTTCTGCTTTTCTTGCAAAAACCATTGCACTGTCTAGTGTTGCCCCAACCACCACCAATTGGAGTGGAGCTTGGTCAGCTCCCATAAGTCCTACCGGCATGGTACTGACTTTTGCATTGACCAATTCATTTTCCAGCTCTCTCCGTACTTTTGCAGCAAAAATAAATGTGTTCTCTTCTCGTAATTCTTTATCGGTTAAAATCACATTGATTTCTCCTTGATAAGAAGTTGCTTGACTTGCTCCAAACCCTGTGCTGGTTTGTCCTACCATAGTGATTAAATCTACTACTTCTGATTTGCTTCGTAAATATTTTTCTGCTTTTTGAATGGCAAAATTGGTTTGTTCTAGAGAGGCATCTTTTGGTAGTTCTACTTGTACCAAAAATTCTCCTCTATCCATTTTTGGAAAAAACTCTCCTCCGACAAATCCCATTCCTACTAATGAAAATGATCCAAAAAATAGAATAATGGCTATAATCATAGTGGAAATTTTTGTCCATTTTGATTTTAGTGACCATTTCAAAATTCCTGAAATCCAGTGTGTAAATCTTTCTAAAATTCCTTCGAACCAAAGAATAATTTTTTGAAATAAATTCTTTCCGGTTAAGTGTTCTAATTTTCCAAATCGAGATGATAACCATGGTACTATGGTAAAGGAAGCTAATAATGAAAATCCAGTGGCAATCATAACGGTTACACAAAATTGTTTGATGATATTTGCTACCAAGTCGTTACTCATAGAGATTGGTAAAAACACGACGATAATAACTAAGGTAATGGCAAATACGGTAAATCCAATTTCAGAAGCTCCATCATACGCCGCACGGACTTTATTTTTTCCCATTTCCATGTGGCGGTGTATGTTTTCCAAAACAACAATCGCGTCATCTACCAAGATACCTACCACCAATGAGAGTGCTACTAAACTCATCAAATTTAGGGTGAATCCCATAAAATAAATTCCAATAAATGTTGCAATCAGAGATGCCGGAATGGAAACCATGACAATAAATGCGTTTCGGATACTGTGTAGGAAGAGTAACATGACTACTGCTACCAAGAAAATTGCCAAAAATAAGTCAAACATTACGTTGTTGGCTGCTACAAGTGTAAATTCGCTTGTATCATTCGCTATTTTTAAACTAACATTTTGGGATTGATAATCTTGTTCTATTTCACTTACAGCTTCTCTCACTGCTTCACTTACCGCTACTGCATTGGCATCTGACTGTTTCATTACTTGAATCAAAATAGCATCTCCTTGGTTTAGTCGGGCAATTTTTTCAACATCTTTTTGTGTATCTTGTACGTCTGCAATGTCTCCTAATCGGATTTGAACACCGTTTTGGCTACTGATAACTAGATTTCTTAATTCTTCTACCGATTTAAATTTTCCTGCAAGTCGAATTAAAGTCGAATTATTTCGAGTTTTCACGTTTCCGGTTGGAAAATCTAGATTAGAACCTTGAATTAATTGTCGAACTTGTAGGAGAGACAACCCGTATCCTTCAATTTTCTTTTGGTCTAAATTGACTTGAATTTCACGCTCTTGTCCGCCCACTAAATTAACTTGTGCTACCCCCGGAACACGTGAAACAATGGGCTGTATTTTTTTGTCCAATAAATCATAGAACTCAACGCTGTTCATACTTGATGTAGCCGCAATAGTTATAATTGGTAAATCATCCATAGAGAATTTCACCAAAGAAGGTGGGTCTGCGTCTTCCGGTAAATCTGCCAAAATGGTATTTACTTTCCGTTGTGCGTCATTTAGAGCATAATTGGTATCGGTTCCCGGATTGAGCTGAATCATTACAACCGATAAACTTTCATACGATTTGGATTCTATTTTTTTTATATTTTCTAGAGAAGATACTGCATCTTCTATTTTTTTGGTAACGGTATTTTCTATTTCCGATGGGGAAGCTCCAGGGTAAACCGTTGAAATTGTGATAATATTGACTTCGAATTTAGGAATCAATTCATACCCCAATTGGGTATAGGAAAATAAGCCTCCCAAAGTCAATATGGTAAACAATACCACAATAAGTGTGGGTCTTTTTATGGATATTTCTGCTAGTTTCATAAATTAATTTTTTCAGAACTATTCTCTAATTCTTTTCTACTTCATAACTTTTACTACTGAACCTTCTGATAGATTAATTTGTCCACTTGTAACTACAGTTTGCTCGTTTTTTAGTCCGTCTAATATTTCTACTAATTCACCAAAGTTTCGTCCAATGGATACTTTTGTGAGTTTTGCTTTTCCATTTTCTACTATAAATATTTCACTGTTGTTTAACCCTCCTACAAATGCTTCTCTTGGTATAACTAATGCTGGTTTTGCCCGAACCTCGTCGTCTTCGGAAGAGAAAACAGCTGTTCCATACATTCCTGCTTTTAAGTCTTTTCCGGCACTGTTGCTCACCAATATTTCAACCGGAAAATTTAAAGATGTTGATGCTTTGGGTGCTATAAATGTAATCTGTCCTACATATTCTC
>JBKEAG010000107.1:0-9978 GCA_047972025.1 Moheibacter sp. | reverse complement strand
CGGTTTTCAACCGTTTTTTTTTTCGTAAGTTAGCGGTTGATAAACCGTTTTGGCTACCGTCAGTGCTAAACTGAAAGTTTTTAGCTTTCCACTACGCTCCTGCGTGTACACCCGAAACGTTGTGTGCAATTTTAAACCAACATTATGGCAATCATCGAAAAGGCAAAAAATATGACAATTGTAACAAAAAATAAAGAAACTATAATTGTCGGAGGAAAAATGGAAATTATTGCTGAAAAAATAACAATTACAGCAACCAAAGGAGATTTAAGCCTTAACTCAAATAAAAAGGTTATTATTGAAGGTAAAAATGGAGGGGTTAAATTCGGAAAATACGAAAAACCAATCTCAACTGAAAAGGTCATTTCAGAAGTTATGTGGATGAATTCAAAAATGGAAAATAAAATCAGTAATGCACGGGTTAATGAACTTTTGAGTTTAAAAGTTAAAACTGAAAATTATAATGTTGGAGACATAGTTTCGCTTACCATCAAAGAACAGGAGAACCAAGACAAAACGATTCAGCTAATGGGATATGTTCAAGATGATGGTTATACCCTACTCCAAGAAGTCATGTATGTAGATTCTATAAACCTCAACAAAAATTCTAACTTAGCTTAAACCAATTAAAAATGGCAAGGACTTTAATTGTATCAGAAATAAACGGACAAGATGTAACTCACCTAAATGCAGTTCTCCATATCTTAGATGAGCCTATTTGTATGAATGTAGGAGTCGCTCTAATGCCTTTTATGGAAGATGGCTACTATTTTTTAAAAGAAGATAATTCTCATTCTGCTGATGGTTTTAATGAAGTCGAAGTTGAGTTTGTAAAATATCTCTATAAAATAAGAAAATGTAACCAAACAAAAGAAAAATTAGAATATACAACCATTTCAGGACCAAATGCTCTTAAATCAAGATACAGAGTTTTCATTGCCGGAAAAATATTTCCTATTATGAATATTTCATACGGAAGTAACTTTAGAGGGTATGTTGGGGGACTTGGTGGGAATGATGCTGATTGTACAAAAATTGAATTGAAAGATATTTCTACAAATGAACTTCGTCTGCTTTTTGGAGAAACTTTTGGAGAATACAAAAGATATGGTCTACAATACATTAGTATTGACAGTGGGAAAATAAAAATATTTTTGCCAAAATACACCGAGATAGGTATTAACTACGCCAGTTTACTCTATGATTTCTTAACCAATGGTGAAAAAACCAAAACAGTTGCCACACACGGGGAATTTCCCGATACAGAAACCTATACCCTTGCAACAGGAAGACAAAAACTGAGTAGTGGATGTTGGCTAAAAGAAGACCGAACAGATGGTAATTATGGCAATTCTACCTTTCAAGACGCGTGTTTATACATTATAGAGAAAAAACTGCAAGGTCTCCTTGCTCCATTCGCCCAAATCTATAGTTTTTACAATTTTGTTGACTCAAAAATGGCAGAATATGACCATCTTTCCAGATGGTGTATCGGGGCTAAAAAGTTAGTATTTAATTTAGCAAAATGGCTAGAACACCAAAATATATATAATTTAGCAATAGATGACGATGTAGAGATTATTTTAAATGAATTAAACATTGGAATTTGTGATTATGCGATTTCGCAATTTTATGAACTATTTTATGGAAAATATAAATATGCCCCACTTGACACAATGGAAAAAGCATACAAATTTGATTTGGATTTTGTAAAACAAGAACAAGGTGTTATTGCTGTCCCTATTTATTCCAAAACGTCTAAATCGACCATTGAAAAATATCAGGCAATGGCTGATCAAGATAATGTCGTTGGTTATGGATCAAATTTATTAAAAAAGGTAATTCCTCAGTTTGATGAGCCTTGGCATGGTAAGGTAACTGATGCTAATTTTAGGATAGATTTACCTATGCTCATGCTGTGGTTGGATACTCATAAACCGACATCTGAACCTTTCAAGGGAAAAGTTGATGCAAATGGCTTTTTAAAAGAAGAATACAAAAAAATAATCCGACCTTATGAAGCCAAATAAAACCAAAACATTTATTTTTCTTTGGATTGTTCATATGTATATTTACTATATATCTTGTTTACTTATAATTAAGTATTCAAATGGAACACTATACGAAATTAAAGATGATTTTTTTTCTATTTTTTTTATACTTCCCCTAATTTCTATATATCTACCAATTATTGATGGTTTTTTCATGATTCTAATACCAATAATATTTATGTATTATTTAATATGGCACAAAAAATATCGGTTTTTTAAGTCCTACTATTTAAGTATACTAATTTACTATATCACAGTCAATATTATTTATGTTTTTAATGACATCTATATATTCGACACTCATTATTACCGTTTTACAATTTACTTTATTTGTTTGGTGATAACCATTTCTATCATTTGGTTATTATTTTATAAAAAATTCAAGAAATTAGATAAAGAATACAATTTAAAATAGTAAAACGTCAGCTAACATGGTGTACAAGCAAGAGCTTGGTTAAGTGCTTAATTCAATATTCGTGTTTTTATACCCGCCAAAACGGTTTTCAACAGCTTTTTTTTGTAAATTAGTGGTTGATAAACCGTTTTGGCTACCGTCGGTGCTAAACTGAAAGTTTTTGGCTTTCCACTACGCTCCTGCGTGTACACCCGAACCGTTACCTGCAAGCTAAAAAACCAACCGCACAAAAGCAAAGAGTACTACCGCACACATTGCTTTTTACCCACTTCCGACAAAAAAGAAGAACGTTCTTCTTTATTTCAAAAACATTTCATAGATTTGCAAAAATGAAAATTATTCAGTATGAGCGAAGAATTATTGCAACGTGACTTAATAAAAAATCCCGAAAAAATTGGGAAATGGGATTTCTATAACATTGGTGCAACTTCGGTCAAGAACCTTAAAGAATTTGGGTTAATCCGTAACGTAGATTATGGAAAAGAAGAGAGAAAAAAAGTTGACGGACTCATAGTTCAAAAGAAAAATGTAATTGCTATTGTTGAATACAAAAAGCCTTCTGAATTCAAAACAGTTGCTCAAAAAAACAAAGCGATAAAGCAAGAATTGGAAGTTGCAAGAAAGTTAGGAGCACATATTTTAATCGCAACCGATACAAAAGAAACAGTTTGGGTAAATGTCCTAGCAGGAAACAAGATTAAAGATGAAAATGGCAATTTAATCAAAGATAATTTTGACCCAAAAGGGGAAAAAACACCTGATTTAATTGAAAAAATTAAATACTCAATAAATGAATTGAGCGACCAAATTAAACCAAAAGAATTAGTCAACCCAACCGATTTAGCCAAACAAATTTGGCAAGACATTTGGTCCGTGAGTGGTGCAACACCTGAAAATTGTCTTTACACCTTTGTAGAGCTTTTTATCTTCAAATATTTAAGCGATTTAGGAGTACTTCAAGGAATTTTCAATTTTAACACACTTTATTCAAGTTATGATGGCAATACAGAAGATGAAGTTTTAGAAACTTACGCAAATACTATAAGACCAAAAATAAAAACTCTTTTCCCGGAAAACCCAATTGATAAAACAACAATAATCAATGGAACTATTTTTGTCAGCAAAGACCAAAAAGCCGTTCAAGGATACAGTACAGTTTTCAAAAAAGTACTTAAAAAATTCAAAGATTACGGAAAGCTTGAACATATTGATTACGACTTTAAAAGCCAACTGTTTGAAAGTTTCTTAAAAGAAAGTATTAGCAAGAAAAATTGGGGACAATTTTTCACACCAATTAAAGTCGTAAGAGCAGTTGTTGAAATGGCAAAAGACGACATAAAAGTTGGTGCTAAAATTTGTGACCCAGCTTGCGGAGTTGGTAAATTTTTACTTGAGCCTGTAATAACAAAACTTGACCAATTTTATGAAGTTAAAAAAGGAAAACTAATTCCTAAAATTACAATTCAAGGTTACGACAAAGGTTTTGATAAAGATGAGCAGAAAACAATAATATTGGCAAAAGCCAATATGCTCATTTACTTTTCAGATTTAATTAAAGAAAACCCAAATTTAACAACCGAATTTTCAAAATTATTTAACGAGAGTTTTATTTTAAAAACGAACTCGATTTTAGGAACGTTATCGGAATCGGTTGAAAATGAATATGATTTAATCGTAACAAATCCACCTTATGTAACGAGCGGAAGTAGTAACCTCAAAGATGAAATTAAAAAAGATGGAGACCTTGTAAATTATTACAAAATAAATGCCATTGGAGTTGAAGGTCTTTTTATGGAATGGATTGTTAGGGCTTTAAAACCAAATGGTAAAGCATTTATCATTGTTCCAGATGGTATTTTCAATAGACAAAACGACAAGAATTTAAGACAGTTTTTGCTTGATGAATGTTATATTGATGGTATTATTTCCTTACCTATAAAAACATTTTTTACAACGCCTAAAAGAACCTATGTTCTTTGCATTACAAAAAAGCCTGATAACAAATCAATTCAAACAGATCCAGTATTTACATATTTTGTAAGTGAAATGGGAGAAAGTAGAGATGTTTATAGATTTGACATTGAGCAAGACGATTTAAACGAAGCAGTAATGCTCTATTCTTTTTTCAAAGGCAACAAACAAAACTTTGCAAAAATAAATACAGATGTAAGGTGTAAAATACAACCAATAGAAAAGTTTCAACCAGAAAATCATTGGTGTGTAGAAAGATGGTGGAGTAAAGAAGAAAAAGAAGAATTAGGTATTGAAGACGAGAACCTAAAATTAAAAATAGAAGAGTTCCCTACTCTTTTGGATGAAGTTTCAAACAGTATTATTTCTATAAAAGAAGAAGTTCAAGAATTAGCAACTGAATCTGAAAAACCAAAATTCGTAAAAAAGAAAATTAAAGAGATTTTTGACCTCAAAGAAAAAACGAATAATAGTAAGTTCACTAAAACATTTATTGACAAAAACAAAGGAACAATTCCTGTTTACTCTGCTTCAAAGTTTCCCGAAAATGTTGATTATGGTTATGTAAAAGATAATCTAAAAGGAGTTAAATACTTTGAAAATTGTCTTACTTGGAATATTGACGGCTCTATCGGAAAAGTATATTATCGTCAAGGAAAGTTTTCACTTTCAGAAAAGGTAATTCCCTTAATCGTTCAAGAACAATTAAATAAAAACTTGGACTTAATTTATTTAAAATATGCCATAGAAATGGAGTTTAGTAAACATTATTTTGGTTTTGACAATAAAGCAGGAAAGGGGAAAATTCAGGATATTGAGATTTCCATACCAATTGACAAAAAAGGAGATTTTGATATTTCAAAACAAAAAGAATTGGCTGAAAAATTTAAACGTTTGGAAGATATTAAAAAAAGTATTTCTGACGAGCTTGACAAAATATCAAGTACCGAAATCGACTTTGAATAGTCAACGCTATGTTCAAGCACATTGCAATCCTCGTTCCTGCGGTTGCAAAGAGCTTTCACGCCAACGCTAACGGACTGAAAATGAATAAAGCCAGCAGGTAACAATGTGTATAAGTAATAGCGGTTTAAGTGATAAAACGAAGGATAAAACATAAAATAAAGGTCAGTGCAAAACTGAAAAGTTAGTGCGTGAAAATCCGCTACTACTCATACACGAGACCGTTGTTTGTAATTATGCCCCGTCCTGAAATATGTATACACAACTTCAATTAGTATATGTATAAAAACAAAAAAACAGAGAGACGGTACAGCGAACCCTTCAAACTAAAAATATTATACTAAGTCAGTAAATTAAACCATTCAAAACGACAGCTTGGTATAATAAACGGTATCAATGACTCTACCATCAACGAATGGATTAAAAAGTACGAACGTAAAAATATAATGAACAAACAAGTAACCGTGAAAACCAAAGACGAAATTTCCAGAATTAAAGAACTACAAAAAGAGATTAAAACGCTTAAAGAACTCCTACTAAAAAAGGATTTGGAAGGGCTGGTTTCTGATGCTTATCTCGAAGTGGCTGCCGAAAAATTAGGCTATAAAGATGTCCTTGAACTAAAAAAAGCTAAATATCAAGCACTAATGAAAGCAACCGGCAACAGAACACAAAAGCAGTCCGGAAGGCGGTCACCACAAATACACCACAGCGACAGGGGGGTACAATATTGTAGCAATGTGTATACAGATTTGCTTCTAAAAAATGACATAGAAATCAGTATGACTGAAGAAAACCATTGTTACGAGAACGCTGTTGCTGAAAGGGTTAACGGAATATTGAAAAATGAATTTTTTCTCGACCAAACTTTCTTTAGCTCCAAAGTAGCTTTAGAAACAACAAAAAATGTAATTAAACTATATAACTCTCAAAGATTACATCTATCTTTAGTCTTTAAAACTCCCGAAAATGTGTATAAAAGTATCGCATAATTTTAACTTTTAACATGTAGCCATATTTCAGGACTTGACAAACTTTATATGCAACAAATCGAAATTGAAAAAAACATTGGAAAAGTTATTTCAATATCATCGCTTTCATTTTTAGAAAAGAAAAAGCACTTTGATGATTCAAAACCTACATTTATTAACTTTTGGTTTACAAATTGTCCACCTTGTGTTGAAGAAATTCCTTCCTTAAATGAATTGCAAGTATTTTATGGTGAGAAAGTTAATTTTATAGCAATAACCTTTGATGATAAAGAAAAAGTCAAAAAATTTCTAAACAAATTTGATTTCCAACTTTTTCATATTGTTAATGCTGAAAAGTTTATTGATAAATTGAAAATAAGTTCATTTCCCACGAACTTCATATTAAATAAAAATCAAGAACTGGAGTTTATTGAAGGTTCACTACCTCTAAAATCTGGAGATGAAAAAGTTTATGAGATTGTAATGGATAAATTAAAACAAAAAATTAACTCATTACTGTAGCTAACATCGGCTTGGCGAAATGCGGGGTTAAATGCTAAACTCAACATTTGTGATTTTTTGTAGCCAATGCAGTTCGCATTGACTTTTTTGATTAACTTAACCATTGCGAAACAGCATTGGCTTACGTCCGTGCAAAACTTGACTTTCAGTCCATTTATGTCCCGCACTATCGCCAAGCCGTTTCATGTTAGCTGATAGTGTATGAAAAAAGTCAGAAATATTAAACCCTAAATCAATTTAAAAATGAAGAAACAGAATCCTTTGACATTCTAACCGATGAAGTGATTTATATGGAATATGAAAATTCGCATACTTATACCTTCAAGGTCAGAAGAAGTGTACCTCAATACTACATTGAAAGTATCGTTTTGCACTTCAATCCTGATACCGATCAATATAATGAGTACATGATTCAGTATGACGTGACGGAAGAACAATATCTTAATATAGTCAACGGGCTTCAACTCACAGAGGACCTTCCTGTAATGGTAAGACAGTTTGAGAATGGTACATTTTCCGGATTATTGGAAAATAGTAGGGGTAGGTTGATTTGTGGAACATCATGTTCTACCGTAAATGTTAATTGTGCTGAAAACATACATAGCCCAGGTCAAGAAGGCTGTGTTTATGCAGGAACAGACGGAGCTGCTTATTCATACACTTCTTGCACTACTACTTGCGTACAACCAACCTATATGGATCCGGGAGAAGGTGGTCCGGGATTAGACAATGGTAATGGTATGTGTGTCATTCCTTGGGTAGCTAATTTAAATTATCCCGTGGCTCTAAATATCAACGAACACAGAATCTTAAACAAGTATCTATATATTTTTGAACAGTATTTTAACGGTATGAGCAATAACGCTGACTATGGGGTTATACGGTCGCTGATTAATTATTTAATCATTAATGATAATGCAAGTGGAGAGGAGTTTGCGTATGATATAGTTTACTCAGCACTTGATGGAACACTATTGACTACTGTTCCTTTTTTTAAATTCCCGAATAGTAGCAATTACTCTACACTATATCCTCAATTTACATTTTTAGTAAAGGACCATATTCCTACTTTAAAAAACAATCAGGAGTTAATTCAAACTATAAATAATCTCACAGGAGTTTCTATTAATGATATTAAAAATGATTTAACTTGGGGAGAAGGCCCAGAAATACATATTACTCAATTGGGTAGTAATGTTAAAGGTAAATTTAATATACTTGAACCAGATAGGATTTATATAGATATAGACCTAGTTCAACTCTTAGAAAATATTGCAAATATTGACAACCCTACGCCTGAACAAGAGCACCAAATCCATATGTTAAATGGACTGGTTATATATGCCGTATGTTTATATGAATATGTTCACTATAATGATTTTGTCTTCGATGGAGAGATGTCTGATACAGAAGAACTAGAATTGGGTTTACTATTTGAAGAAATTTTTGTTGGAGGCTATTTTGAGTTTGACCCAAATGGTAATGTCATTCTAATTTCACCGACAGATGATTAAATTATTATTACTATGAAAAAAATACTTTTTATTGGGATGTTTGTATTAATTATAAGCAATTCCTTTGCACAAAAATCTAAAATGTCTTGTGAGGAAATAAAAAGTGGGATTACAGATAAAAAGTTATTTCCGAAAATGAGTAATGGTCAACGGATTATTGATCCTCATATATACAAGAATAATACTTATGAAATCGTTATTGAAGATGATTTTACTTATTATGTAGGCGAACCTTTGATAAAAAAAATCGAGAAAGCCATCAAAAAAAATAATTGTAAAGGTATAATAATCCAAAAACCACAACCTAGACCTCAAATAAAAATCATAAGAGACTAAAAAATACACCGTCAGCTAACATGATATTTATGAAAGACGGACTGAATGGCTCGTCTTTTTTCATTTTTCTTATTCAATAGTTTTTGTACTTTTACCATTGTATTTACAAGAACTCCCTTCCTTCATAAATACCCAAAACGTTGTGTGATATGCTAAGTCAACATTCTGCACAAATTAAACCAACAGAAAACAAAATGAATCCACGAAACATATTTTTATTTTTCATCTGCATTTTTATCAATCTGTTAATTGGCAATATTGCATTGTTTATGTTTCCTGATTTAGCCGTTGTCTATCGTATTTTAATTTCATCAAGTGTATTATTTATTTACTTAATTACATTTTATAAACTAAATTCACTAAATAAAAAATATACAAAATGGCAACTTATTGGTATTTCAACCCTTTTAAGCCTTTTGGGAATGTTAATAGCCTGTATTTTCACGTCAATAGGAATCCGTTTACCAATGGATAATATGATAACAGCAGGAATGAAAGGTATAATTCCGATGTTCATATTTGCAATCGTATTTGCTTCTCCTTTTTGGATTTTACTGGCTATAGTGAACTTTGTTTGTTTAAGTTATATACAAAAAAGATGAAAAAACTAGTTACATTATTTGTAATTATGTAATTATTTGTTTCTTGCAATGGACAAAACGAAGAAACTTATTGGAAGTCAGAAAACGTGATAAAAATTGACAACGCACCATTTCGAGAAATCATTTCTGCTTATATGGATATGATTGCAGAAATGCGAATACATATTTCCAAAAATAAAGATTCTTTGATTTTTAATTATCCTTATGAAAAAAAGATAAAAATTTCGGAGCTTAAATCTTTGACGAATTGTAGAATACCATCGACAGGACAACTTCTTGATAGTGTTTATGATGTTAGAGTAGAAAACTAAAAACTAAACTACTATCAGCTCCGAGCCGATAGGTTTGGTTTCGCCTAAAGACGACTAAAGTTATTCAACAGTGGTGAAATCTCCGGCTTCTTTTTCATCATTTTCTTGATTCTTGATATATTCCATGATGACTTTGTCCGTTATATTACCTGATGTGACTACAAAATAACCTCTTCCCTATAAATATCTCCCCCAAAACAAATTGGATATTTGCTTATTTTCACTCATCAATTTTTACGAACTTTTTCCTTTCAGATAACTGAACCAATATCGATAAATGAGGCGGGACTGACACAAACAAATAGACATGGTCTTTTGAAAC
>JBKEAG010000096.1:0-6587 GCA_047972025.1 Moheibacter sp. | reverse complement strand
AAATACTTTGGTTTTTATTTTTTCTACATGCTACAATTTAATTACTTTTGCAATCGATAAGCTCACGTGGTGAAATTGGTAGACACGCCATCTTGAGGGGGTGGTGAGCTATGCTTGTGCTGGTTCGAATCCAGTCGTGAGCACTTTGTTAAATCGCTTTTAAATTATTTTTCAGTTGATTAGCGATTTTTTATTTTCTACAACCCCTATATATTCCCCACAATGAACTAACTTTTGACAAATGTTATAGAAATTATTGTTCTGTATTAAATTTTGAAACTGAAAGAGAAGTCTCATTGGGAGAGTATTTTTAGGCAAAAGGAGGGAAGTGCCTAAAGTCATTTTCTAAGGAGGTGTAATTTTTGCTATTCATCAGCTTTTGAGTAATTTTTGGGTTCAGGTAAAATCCAACTTTGGTGACAGAAATAATTCCATTTTGAGGAAGCCAAATCTACAGTATCATCTATATAGTTATGATAAGGTCCACGGTTGATGGAAAGGCGTGATTTAGCATAAACTTCTATTTCTCTTCCTTTTTTTGCATATTCGTTCTTTAAATATTGAGCAAATTGCCAAATCATATCAGGCCGAGTTTGTACTCGATTTTGTTGAAGTCGGGTTAAATAATTATTTAATTTTACATTAGTTTGTTTTCTATTAGCTTTATCTACAATATAAAAACTCGTATTAGCAGATTTAGTTCGTAGCATCATTCGCCAAGAAAGTCTATGTCCTTCTTCTGTCCATAGAACATTGCCAGGTATATACCAGTGCCTCAGTGGTAAAAAAATCTGCCAACCAATATAAAGCCAAAATAAAAAGGTAAATAATGTGAATTTTAAATTTTTAGAATAAGAACTGTTGGGGCTATTTAAGTATATTACCTTTTTTGGAAAAAAAATCTTTCTAATTAAATCAGGTGGAAAGAAAAATACTGAAAAAGATAAGGCAAAATAAGGAAAGATGCCTATGTGTAGTGTGGCAGAGTTAAATATATGAAAGAATAGTGTTGCACATAGAGCAATTACTCTTGTTCTTTTCCATAAAAGAAGTGGTACAATTAGTAAATCAAACCCAAATCCTAGCCATGAAAATAGTTGTGCAAATTCACGTGAACTGATGAAGTTTGTAATTGGCTCATAGGCTATTGTTTTATCTATCCAACGAGAAAAATTGGTATAGCGAATCATTAAAAAATCACCATTTATCCAACCAGGATATAACTTAGCAATAGCAGCATATGTGTATAAGATAAATAATTGGAGAATAAAAATTAAACGAGTCCAATTATAAATCCAGTTTGATTGAATTTTAGGAAAAAGTATAATATCTAGTGATTTATATCGATTGGCAGGAATGAAAATCATAATCCAAGAAACAAGCATTACTAAATAGTAATGATTATTATAATGTTCCTTTTGCATAAAATAAACTAATGACCATCCAATGGCGAAAATAAAACTAGAAATACGGTAAAATAGTCCCAGCATTATCATAAGTCCTAAAAAACCTAGAGCAATGTAGACATAATACATGGTTTCACCTAAAAGAATATTTGTCCATTCAAAACCAATAAATGTAAAAGTAAATTTAGGGTCTACAAAAGTTTCTGTTACCCACCCCGTAGCAATAGAACCCCAACATTCTATCATCATAAGTAATCCGAAAAATATTCGAAAAACAATAATAGGAGAATTATCAATTCTCTTAAAAAGAATGTTATTAGCCATGGGGTTATTAAGTCATTCAAATCTATAAAAAAAATATGATTCTCCTCAATGTATCATACATATATTTAATTAAGGTTATTATCTTACTACAAAAAATGAGCCTCTAAGAAGGCTCATTTGATAATTATTGTTTTAACTTGATTATTTTATAATTTTCATTTCATCTAACAAATAACCCGCTCCAGCAAATTTATCAATGATGAACAAAATATAACGAGCATCTACCATGATGTTACGGCAAATTTCAGGATCATAATTCAGGTCACTCATAGTTCCCTCCCAAACACGATCAAAATTAAGTCCGATTAAGTTTCCATCTTTATCCAATGCCGGGCTGCCTGAGTTTCCACCCGTAGTATGGTTAGTAGCGATGAAATTCACAGGCATTTTACGATTTTTCTTTTTACCCTCTCCATAAACACCAAAATCTTTCTCTTTCTCCAAATCCATTATTTTTTTTGGTAAATCAAATTCATAATCTCCTGGAACATATTTTTCAATTACTCCATCTAGATAAGTTTGATACGGATAGCGTGGTTTATCTTCTGGTTTGTAACCATCTACTTTCCCATAAGTTACACGAAGTGTAGAGTTAGCATCTGGAAAGAACTTACGCTCAGGAAAAACTTCCAATTGGGCTTGCATGTAGCTGCGTTGCAATTGACTTAATTGATTTTGGATAGAAGTGTAATTTGGTGAAACTTTTTCCTCATAAGCATCTTTGATCAAGCCTATCTGCTGAACCAATGGGTCATTCGCAAGTGCAGTAAGTAATGCTTCATCATCCGCAAACGCCCTTTCAGTATCAGATACAAAACTAGCTCCATTTACAGTTTTATTTCCGGTCAATACAGAGTTTTTAAATGTCTGTGAATTAATTTCAATAAGAGTTGAAGGTAATAAACTTGCTGGAACATTCTTTTTATACAAATCAATCAAAGCCAAAGAAACTTCTTCATCTAAATTTGCATCATAATCTTTGTAAAGTCCAGCTAAATAATTTACATATCGCCCCTTTAGTCTATCAAAATCTTCTGTTCCTTTTGCATCTAATAAATTTTGAATCAAAAGTCCTATACGAAATGTTTCCGAATTTCGGTAAATTGCTTCATCAAAGTAAACAGAGGCCAATTCATAATTTGTACTTTGTGTATAAAGTTTACTAAACTCTTTGAACAAATTACCATATTTTTCTTTTAACTTGGTATCGTTATTAATTCTATTAGAAAATTCGTTTTCATAATCTTTACGTTTTTCAACAGCATTGGATTTTTTTAAACCTAAACTTTCACCTGTCCATTTTTTATGATAATTAGAAATTCGGGCATATTTAGAAGCATATTTGATTCTTGTTTCATTATCAATTCGCATTTTGGCATCTAATTTTTTCAGAGCAACATCACGAATACCAATTCGAGCCGGATTGATAGTTGTCAAAATTTGGCTAAGTGCATCAGATGGAAGATACTCATCCGTTCGCCCGGGAAAACCAAACACAAAGGTAAAATCTCCTTCTTCAATTCCTTTTATAGAAACGGGTAAAAAATGTTTTGGCGTATAGGGAACATTCTCCGGCGAATATTCAGCCGGTTTGTTATTTTTGTCAGCATAGATTCGAAACAGTGAAAAGTCACCTGTATGTCTTGGCCAAGACCAATTGTCTGTGTCTTTCCCAAAGTTACCTACGGCAGAAGGTGGAGCTCCAACCAACCGAACATCTTTATAAGTTTCGGTAATAAACATATAGTATTTATTTCCTTTATAGAAAGGTTTTATAAACACACCTTGGTAAACTTCCTTCACAACATTATTGGATACAATGTCTATGTTTGACTTTACAAATTCTTGACGTTTTTCTTCCAAAAAATCATCTGAAACACCTTGTAGAATTTTGTCTGTAACATCTTTTATATCTATAATAAAAGTAGCAGTAAGATTTTTGTTGGGTAATTCTTCTGAAGTATTCATAGCCCAAAAGCCATCTTTCAGATAGTCATTTTCTACAGTTGAGTGTGACTGAATTTGTCCATATCCACAGTGATGGTTTGTAAGAAGTAAACCTCGCGTAGAAATTACTTCAGAGGTACAGCCACCGTTAAAATGAGCTACTGCATCTTTGATACTTGGTGCATTAGGGTTGAAAATATCTTCGGCATCTATTTCCATACCCATCTGTTTCATTTCACCCTCATTTAATTCAGTAGGCATCCACATTCCACCACTTTTCTGACCAAATGAAATAGTTGAAACCAAAAGGGTACTTAGTAAAATTGTCTTAAAATTCATCGTTCTATTCATTTTTTCAAAACTACATATTTTAGTGGAATTTGAGTTTATCTATGACAGATATATTGTAAATTTGATAACTAAAAAAATGAAACTATGAAAAAAATAATTCTACTTTTCCTTATTTCCATTACGGTTATTTCTTGTCAAATCACAGAACGATTTGTGTTAAACGAATCAGGAGCCGTAAATTACGAAACTGAAATTGACTTTTCGGAAATGATGGGATTTATGAGTAGTTCCAAAGCTGACTCTTTGGGTGATTTTGGGAAATTCCCGATTGATACGATTATCCGTTTCTCGGAGGTCGAAAAATTAGATGACTTTAAACTAGATTCAATTAGCGATGCCGATAGAGAATTTCTGAAATCTATGGACAAGACAGATGTTAGAATTCAAATGGATGAAAATATCGGGAAAATGTCAATTATGATTAATGAAAAAAATGTAACAGATTTTAATTCATATCTAAAAAAAATGAATGATTCCTATATGAAATTAATGAAAGAAGACTCAGAAACTGGAGATAAACTTTCTGAATTAGGACTCATTAATCCACTAGAAATACAGTATGATGGAAAAACGTTTCAGCGAAAAATGACAAATGATTTAAAATCTGTAATATCTGAAGCCGGAGATAGTGTTTTTAGTGAAATGTCTCAAATGTTGAATATGTTTACCTATAAATTAGAATACCATTTCCCAAAAAAGATTAAAAACTCTTCAATTGAAGAAGCTACTTATAGTTTAGATGGAAAAGTAATGACAATAGAGGGCTCTTTGACAGAACTAAAAGAAGATCCTGAGAAATACAACTTCACAGTAGAATTTGAATAAATTTATTTCATGCAAACTCAGTTAATTAAAAAATACACACAGTCACATCTAGCACATATTCACAAAGATGTTTTGGAAGAAAATGGAATTAAAGCCTTTGTTTTTGGCGAAAACTTTATGAGTACAGTTCCTAACCTATCTGGTATTTTAGATGCCGGAATAGAGCTTCGGGTACATAAAAATGATTATGAAAAAGCTACTAAGATTTTAGGGAAAGAATTAATAGATGTCATTACGTGTGAAAATTGTAACTCTGAAAACATTGAGTTCACCTATGGAAAGCAGGGTGTTGGAAAAGTTTTGTTTTCATTATTTTCTGCAGTGGCGGGTGAGCCTTTTGGAAATATAGAAAGACATTATTATTGTAAAGACTGTGGTTTTAAAACCCAAGATTGATGCAGAAGATTATATTTAAAGATTTAGGAGAAAATCAAGATTATCAGCAAACATGGGATTATCAGGAAAGTTTGCTAGCAGAAAATATAGCCGTTAAAGCTCAAAATAGAGCAAAAGAAAAATCTGGAGAAACAAATTTTGATTTGACAACAAATCATTTGCTTTTTGTAGAACACCCACACGTTTATACTCTAGGAAAAAGTGGACATTTAGAAAATTTACTAGCGAGTCAGGATTTTTTGTCACAAATCAATGCAACTTTTGTTAAAACAAATCGAGGTGGAGACATTACCTATCATGGACCGGGGCAATTGGTTGGGTATCCGATTTTAGATTTAGATAATTTCAAGCCGGATATTCATCTTTATATGCGAAATTTAGAAGAAGTAATCATTCAAACTATTTCTGATTATGGACTAAAAGGAGAACGCTCCAAAGGCGAAACAGGTGTTTGGCTAGATGTTGGAAAGCCCTTTGCACGAAAGATTTGTGCTATGGGTGTTAAAGCATCTCGTTGGGTAACTATGCACGGTTTTGCACTGAATGTGAATACAGATTTGAAATATTTTGAATACATTATTCCATGTGGAATCAAGGATAAAGCAGTAACTTCACTAGAAAGAGAGTTAGGAAAAGAAATTCCTATGGAAGAAGTAAAAGAAAAAGTAAAAGGTTACTTTTCAGAAGTTTTTGAAGCTAAATTTAAACATTAATTGATTACAACCTGCTATGCAAAATTACCTGAAAATCAATAAAAATTTATGGAATAGAAAGACAGAAGTTCATACTAATTCTGAATTTTATGATTTGGATAAATTTAAAAATGGACAATCCTCTTTAAATTCGATTGAACTTGATTTATTAGGAGATATAAAGGGTAAATCGGTTTTGCATTTACAATGTCATTTTGGACAAGACACTATTTCATTAGCAAGAATGGGAGCCAAAGTCACAGGTGTAGATTTGGCTAACAAAGCGATTGATTTTGCAAAAGAATTAGCAAATAAAGAAAATACAGATACTGAATTTATTTGTTGTGATGTTTATGATTTACCTAATCATTTAAATCAAAAATTTGACATTGTTTTTACGAGTTATGGAACCATCGGTTGGTTACCTGATTTGGATAAATGGGCAAATGTCGTAAATCACTTTTTAAAGCCTAAAGGTGAATTTATTTTTGTAGAATTTCATCCTTACATATGGATGTATGATAACGATTTTAAAGAAATTACGTACAATTATTTCAAAGATGAACCAATAGTTGAAATGATTGAATCAACCTATACACAACAAAAATTGACTGAAAAAGTAGAAAGTATATCTTGGAATCACGGG
>JBKEAG010000081.1:0-8056 GCA_047972025.1 Moheibacter sp. | reverse complement strand
TTTTAAATTAGGATTTAACTGGTTTATTTCACAGGATTATGAAAATGCTTCCAATGGATTTTATACAGGAGCTCGTTTTGCATACGCATCCTATCAACAAACGGTAAATCAATATCCAATCCGGCTTTCAGATAATCAAATTGATGAATACGGGAGTTTACCCAAAGCAAATGTAAGTGCTTATTGGGTTGAAATTTTAGGAGGAGCAAGAGTAGAGTTGATTAAAAACTTATATGCTGATATGTCCATACGACCTGAAATTTATATAGGAAGTAAAAAACAAGATGGACTAGACCCTTTAGTGATACCCGGATATGGGAAAGATATAGGACCGATTAACTTCAGTGTATTTTGGGGATTGTCGTATAGGTTTTTTTAATAGGTTGCTTATAAAAATATTAACTTAGGTACTTAAACACTAATATTTTTGATTAGACAGGGACTGGCATTAACCATTCTGTTGAGAAGATTGTCAATAACATCTAAATTATAATGGCAAAAAAAATAATTTTTATAATAATCGGTCTATTTACAGCGGTTTTCCTTATATATAAATATTTGGACTTCTACTATGAACAGGCTAGATGTTTGGGAGACATCCAAATATCTAATGACAATTATAGCTTAGAATTATGCAGAGGCAATCGTTTTAAGCAATGGGCAGATTACACTATAAACTTTAAAAATTCAACTAATAGTTTTTCTAAAGAATATCGTTTGTTTTCATCCGATAGTTATCATTTTGTAGATGATTTTAAAGCTAATGAAATAGACAGTATTATATATATTAGGTTCAAAGATAAGGATAAAGTTCTATTTTTTTTAAACCTAAAAACAATGATTAATTACACATATGATGACGAAAGAACACATAATAAAGAAAGCGATTCAATATTAAAAAAGTACAACCCTAACTTAACAATAGACTAGCTATTGGATATAAGTAAAAAACCTCCGTTTTTAACGGAGGTTTTTTACTTATTGCATGATTTGGGATTTTGGAATAAACTTTATTAATGTCTCCCCATCCTCACCCAAAAGTTCAAGTGATTTTTCTGAGACTTTGTAGTACTGTGTAGCCTGAATCGCTTTGTAATATTCGTATGATTTATCTTCTTTTATACATGCCAATTTTGTTGAAGCCATTTGACTAAAACTAATTTCAGTAGTTGTCAATTTTTGGAGTTGCCCCACGTACTTATTACATCCGTCATTACCAGATGTTTGAAAGGTATTTAGAGTAATGTCAAGTGTAGGAGGTTCTATTTTTATATCTAAGGGTTCTCGGTTTATTTCTACTACAATCCAACTTTTATTGATGAAACTCCTAATATCAGGTGCTTTTTGTAACTCTTTTTTTAGTATATACTTTATAGAAGAGGTGTCGGCAGGAACTTGGGATGGATTTAGAGTTACTTGCTCCACTTCTATTTGTTTCAAAACACCTTCTTCAAAGTTAAATCCTTCAATAGGAATGTAAATATATTCCCATGTACCATCTTCGTAATTTGAATTTCGATTGATGAGATAATTCTGCGTTTTTCCTACCCCACCTTGTCCTTCAACTTTAAAACCACTGACCCAGAAACGAGATGAACTATTGTTTACCTTTGAACTACTACAGGATTGAAAAACAAGTATCAATAGAAAAACTCCAAAAAAAGATATATACTTCATATTTTTTGATTTAATGTCTAATTTTAAAAAATAAAGCTACGAATTTATAATAAAATAGAAGAAGCCGTCTCACAACCGAGGCGGTTTTTTTAATGAAATTTATCTAAGATTGATAGGTAATCTATATTTACCACTTACTTTTTTGCCTTTTTCAGAAGCGGGAATCCAATTGGGCATTTTATTATTTATTTTATCAAGTATTTTGGTCTTTTTGTATTCACTTATTTCCCCTAGAACTTCTCCATCTTTCACTTTTCCGGTTTCATCAATTGTGAAATTTAAGACAATATTAATTTGAGAACTTTCTCCATAGTCAGTCAGAATATCATAAATATTATCTCTAATCCAATAATTTAAAGCATTTCTTCCTCTAGGAAATTGAGCTTTATATGTTGTTAAATCTAAGCTATCTGTTTTCTCATAAATATAATCTGTCTCTGACCGAAACAATTTTCCTTTGTCATTGACAAAAACTCTATCTATTTTATAATAAGAATTATCCTTAGGGTCAAAGCCCACAAATACAAAAGCTGGTTCTATCCATTCTACCTTTATAGAAGAATAAGATTGGTCTTTTTCCAGTTTCAATTCTGAAACTTCAGTAGATTCAGTGTTTTTTACTTTGTAATACGTTTTTACTTCATCTTTGTAATCCTTTTCCTTTACTTCTTCTACTTGGTACAGTGTATTGTTGTACTCAACTTCTTTTAAGACTTGAGCATTTAGCGTTAAACATAGAATTAGAAATGAAAATAATACGGTTGACTTTATCATTTTGATTGGATTAGAAGTTCAATTTTTCTAAAAATTTTGGTTTTGTAAAGGTAACCTCTGATTAATTACATTAACTACAAATATACTTTACATTTATTTCAAATAAAAACACCTCAAGAATGGTTATTTCTAGAGGTGTTGCATTAAAGTTTACTCTTGTTTAACTTAAGGTGTGATTTTATATTTTTTCATTAAATATTGTTCTACTTTCTGAACTTCTGCTTCAGTCAATCTTCGGTCATAAACAATTAACTCCGCCAAATTTCCTTTCCAAACTCTATCACCAAAGTTTCTGTCCCTTGCAAAATTATCAAACGTAACCGAACTGGAACTGTTTACTCTAAAGGTTATAACAGATGGTGTAGTTGGTCTATCAGTTGCTCTAGCATCAATTACAGCACCATTCATTTTGGTTAAATCAAAAAAGCTATCAGATTCCAATAAATATCGGTTACTAGGGTATCCTGCATGGAAGTCTGTTGTTCCCCCGCTTGACGCACTTCTGGAGTCTCCTAATAGAGGTCTGATGGTAGTTCCGGAACTTTCATCTTCGTTAAGTACCCAAAAGAATGTTTTTCCTTCTGTATGTATTTTCTCAAACATAAGCCTACAGTGATTTACTCCATTAAAATTGATGGCACGGTGTTCTGTATTGTTGTATTTAGGGAAAGTCAATGGCAAACATGGATTTCCAAAGTTATTTTCTATTCCATATTTATTATAAACTTGTCCTGAGTCACCGTTTACCTTATGTGATAAGTATATATCGTCTCCTGTAAGCCATAAACCAACATTATCCATAGGAATTAGTATGTTGTTTTCATCATCATCAAAACTACAACCGGGATAGATATAAAACTTTTTCACGACTTCATGTACGTTACCCGTATTATTATCCGTGATTTTGTATATGACATCATAGATTCCATAGTTATTGAATGTAACTTCAGAATTATATGCGTCAATAGTATTTATGGTAGCACTAGGAGCATTGGTCTCCCATGAGATGGTTTTACTGGAAGTATCTCCATAAACTCCTGTTCTTAACTCAAACATATCACTCTTGTCATATCCTATGATAATGTCTGAAAGCATAAATGCATAAATCGGATCTTCATCTGAATCACTAAATAAATCAATCTCCCATATACCGTGTCCTGAAGCACTTAGTAGGAGTTTCTTTTCACCATACGTGATTCCTAGTCTAAACGCATCTATGGATTCCGGTAAACCCGAACCGAACTCATGCCAAGAGTCATTTGCTATATCATAGCGGTATATTTGGTTACTTCCTCTGACCATGGCATAAATATTATTTGACGACCATTGATACACTAAATGATTGATTTTATCACTAGGAATAGCTGCCATTTCGGTAAAGGTATTTCCTCCGTTATCACTAAAAAATAGTTTTCCTCCACCAAATTGGTATGCCCAAATTTTGTTCGGGTCATTATTATCTACTTCTAAGTGTACATTTCCTCCTAAGCCTACTGTGGCAAAGTCAAATACATTGCTCCAAGTTAGTCCACCGTCTTCTGTTCTATACAAAAGTCTTGCACGATTGTTTCCATCTAAAGTAGTTGCATAAATATAATTTTCATTGGTAGCACAAGTTCCAACGTACCGAATGGTTGAAGAAAAGGTATTTATAAGCAATTGTCTATAACTACCTGATGAATCTAAATATGTTTTATAAAGTTGAGTTTTATTTGATTTGTTTACATAATAGTATGAACCGGTAAGTGTCTTTGCCATACCTGCAATGGAGTTTCCTGTATGCCCATCTGGAAAAATAGATATACCCCCAAAAGTCGGATGGTTTGCAAATATGTCGGTATTAAGCGTTCGGTTATTTGTATCATCCCAAATCATATCTCGCTCCTCGTTACCAATCATAATTCCTCCGGTAGCAGACTCTGCCCCTCCTACATACAAAAAGTCTCCGTTGTATTCCACCAAACTACCTATACTTCCATTATGATATCTACCTCCGGTAATATTTTTCTTAAAAATCCCTACATCAAACCCCCAAAAGTCGCAAGGTAATCCTACTGTTTTTTTGGCACTTCCTACTATGTCTTCAAAAAAGTCTTTGCTCATCACCACTCCTCCATCAGTTGAAAGCCATGTTTCTGTTTCTCCTAATTCATTTATTCGGCTAAAACAGGATTGAAAATCCGGGTGTAGTCTATCATTTGGACCATTGAAGAAAATATATCCATTACTCAACATTTTGAAGGTACTCCCACCATCTATACTTTTGAAAATACCAACTCCTCCTACTATAATATGGTCTGGATTGACCGGATCTACTACAATTCCTGAGTTGTAAAACCCTTGATGATACGCTCCATTTACATTAGATACAATATTTGGGTGCGCTACATAATTCGTAAAACTTAAATTACTATTTCCTGTAACGTAGGGTGCTCCAAATGAACCTGGTCCTAAAGCGTCCATTAATTGCCAATTATCACCTCCATCTGTACTTTTGTAAATACCGATAAATCCATTATCACCGGGACTGGAATACTCGCCTATCATATGGACGTAGATTACATCATCATCTGCGGGAGTTAATCCAATTCTTCCCCCTCTAGACATTGTAATTTCTGATTGTCCGGCAGGAGGTGTCAGCCAACCGTTTGCATCCTTTACTTGAAATGAAACTGCACGGTCTGTTGATTTATAAATTTTTTCTGTATTGGTCACATCATCAAATGATAGGATGTAAATAACACTTGAATTATTTGGATGAACTTTAACATCAGAAGAGGGTAGATTATGTGTAGAAAAGATTTCTATTGTGTTCTCTATAATGTTAAATTTATAATTTCCTCTTCTCCCTACTGTAATGGCATAATCATCATCAAATCCGGTTGTGGTTTCATCATACACAATATCTAAATCGGCAAGGTTGTAGAGAGAATAGCTTGATGGGGTTGGTAAATTAGTCGGAATACTAACTTGTCTCCAATCAACACCTCCATTTATACTTGATACAATCTGATATTCATTAATTCCAACAATTATATCATCATTTTCAGGGTGAATTTTTAGCTTCTCAATCGTTCCCAGCAATTTTATATCCATCGTAACTTCATCCCAAGTTTCTCCCCTATCTGTTGATTTGAAGATTCCGGATCCTTCTATACTACAAAAAAGTATATCTCTGTTGTTGTGCGCTTGGTCAACACTAAAAGCATTGGCCTGTATATCTACTTTTACTTTACTTGTACTGTATGTGGTCTTTGGCCCAAGGTATGTCCATTCAGTACTTACCGGAGCTTTTTGAGTTTGAGTGGTTTGTTTTCCTCCCTTTTGCTCTACTTTATTTAAATGTTCTAAATATTCTTGTTCAATTTTATTTTTGTGTTCAATTCTATATTGTTTCCTATTAAATTCTTCATTTGTAAGTACCGGGATGATTATATCACCATTGGCATTTGCAAATATTTGGTGGTCTTTTCTCCAATGATGAAATTCGGAATGCCAAGCGTCTAAAAACCCTTTTTCTTTGAAATATTCTGTATAGTAACCAAATGGCTTTCCTTCCTTTTGCTCTCTATATCGGTTATACAAAGAGTCTGCTACTTTTAAATTAGGGACTTCTTTTTGAATTTCTTTTATGAAATCTGGTACTTTAACCTCTGTTTGAGCTACCGTCAATATCGAAATTAACAATAGTAATATACTATAAAACTTCTTCATCTATTTTAACTTTTTAGCGATTAATAGGTGATTTTCATAAAAGAAATGGTATCTGAACCTCCGGTTACAAAAGACAATCCATCTACATTACAACAAGCGGGTTGAGAAGCATATAAGTTTATGGTATAAGCTCCTGCTGCTAAATTAGTTTGAATTGCATTGATGTGTAAATCATCTTGTAAGTAAACGGTTGGTGTCGTTATCATTCCGTTGCGAACTGTTTTTTCAAAAACTACGGTACTGGATGCGTTGACTATTTCTAAACGAATTTCAGGAACAATACTTTGGTTAATTGATTTCACATTTACCACTCCCTCAATATCTAATGAAGACACGGCTGAAAGTGAAATTGCTTCTGATAGGATTAATTCTTCAGTAGCACTATCAACTGTAATTTCAGTTCCATCTGTTTCGGTAAAAATCACTGTCTGAGAAGTTCCACCACCACCTGTTCCTTCTCCGATGTTTTTCCAAGTTGTGCCATCATAGTACCAAAAACCTGTTGCGGTAATAATTCCTGTTGTATCTGTTGCATATACTAACATTCCTGTTTGGTCTGTACTAACTGTTGCATCAATGATTTGTTGTGCTGTAAGTCTTGGTATCAAAATCCCCGATGATGTACTGGTAATATCCAATATAGATTTAGGTTCATCTGTCCCGATTCCTACCTGAGCTGAGGTTTGAATACTGAATAATAGGACTGGAATTAAAAACAATAGATTTTTTTTCATAGCTAATTTATTTGAAATCTGTTAATTATTTATTTTTATATCCTAAAAAATAGGATAATATATTTTTAATTTACAAAGGCTAATGTTAGTTACGATTGAGGTTTAAATAATCTAGTTGGAGTAGATGACAAAGTTAGGCACTTTTATTATCTTAAACGAGATTTTTTTGAAAATTAAATTTCAACAAAAAATACACTTCTCTTATAGTTTATTTTTTAATAAAAAAAGCGAACATCTCTGTCCGCCTTTTTTATTGATTTTATCAATCAAATTACATCATCCCCGGCATTCCTCCTCCCATTGGTGGCATTCCTCCTGCTGGTTCATCTTTTTTAATTTCTGTAACGACTGCTTCAGTCGTAATCAACATACCTGAAACAGATGCTGCATTTTCCAGAGCAACGCGTGTTACTTTTGTTGGGTCAATGATTCCTGCTTCTAGCATATTTTCATAAACCTCTGTTTTTGCATTGTAACCAAAGTCTTTTTTACCTTCTTTTACTTTTGCTACAACTACAGATCCTTCTCCACCTGCATTGAATACAATCTGACGCAATGGCTCTTCAATCGAACGTCGAACAATGTTAATTCCTGTTGCTTCGTCTGCATTATCACCGGATAAATTTGCCAAAGAAGACAATGCTCTAACGTAAGCTACTCCACCTCCTGGGACAAGTCCCTCTTCTACAGCTGCTCTTGTTGCATGAAGAGCGTCATCTATACGGTCTTTTTTCTCTTTCATTTCTACTTCAGAAGCTGCTCCAACATAAAGTACTGCAACTCCTCCAGCTAGTTTAGCCAAACGTTCTTGCAATTTTTCACGGTCATAATCAGACGTAGTCGCTTCTATCTGTGCTTTGATTTCATTTACACGAGCTTTGATTTGGGATTCGTCTCCAGCTCCATTTACAATAGTTGTGTTGTCTTTATCAATTTGAACTTTTTCTGCTGTTCCCAACATTTCCAAAGTAACATTTTCCAAAGAATATCCTCTTTCTTCTGAAACAACTGTTCCTCCAGTTAAAATTGCGATGTCTTCCAACATTGCTTTTCTTCTATCACCAAATCCTGGTGCTTTAACTGCTGCAATTTTCAATGAACCTCTTAATCGGTTTACAACCAGTGTAGCCAATGCTTGTCCTTCTACCTCTTCTGAA
>JBKEAG010000064.1:0-24164 GCA_047972025.1 Moheibacter sp. | reverse complement strand
ATTTGTTCCCAATGTCCTAATGGTTTATTGTACAAATCAACTTCTGTTTGAATTAAATTAAGTACATCTTTTTCTTTGATTAAGTCAGCATTGGTTGTGGGAAGTTTTTTTCCTTCAGTTTCTCCCCAACTTCGTATAGTTTCAAAACTTGGTTGAATAAATGCACAAGGCATTTTTTCTCCCTCTCCAATTACCATCATTTGTTCAATAAAGCGTGATTGTTTAAAACTATTTTCAATGTTTTGTGGGGCAATATATTTACCACCTGAAGTCTTGAAAATTTCTTTTTTCCGGTCTGTAATTTTTAGGATTCCTTTTTTGACTTCACCAATATCACCTGTTTTGAAATAACCATCTTCAGTCATAACTTCATTGGTCATTTCAGGATTATTATAGTAGCCAATCATTACATTTGGACCTTTTACCAAAACTTCACCATCTTCTGCAATTTTTACTTCTACACCGTCAATTGGTTTGCCTACCATCCCTATTCCAAACCCATCTTTGGACATGGAATTTACGGAAACAACGGGTGAAGTTTCTGTAAGCCCGTAACCTTCTAAAATTGGGATTCCGGCACCCCAAAACATACGATTGAGCTTTGGTGATAGAGCTGCACTTCCCGAAACCATACAAGTCATATTTCCACCAACTCCTTCACGCCACTTTTTAAAGACTATAGCATCAGCAATTTTATGTTTTATACTCCAAAGGAAACTTTTAGAACCATAAGGTTCGTAGTTTTCTACTAGTTTCAACGCCCACATAAATATTTTGGTTTTGAGACCTCCGGCAGAGGCTCCTTTGTCATAGATTTTAGCATAAACCTTTTCAACCAATCGTGGAACAACTGTCATTACATCTGGATTGACTTCTTTTAAGTTGTCACCAATGGTTTCCATATTTTCAGCATAGTAAATTCCAATCCCGTTGTATATATACAAATAAATGAGCATTCGTTCAAATATGTGACAAAGGGGTAAAAAACTTAAAGCCTTAGGCTTTTCTGATGGAAATTTAGGGATACGTGGGCTACTCCCTATAACGTTTGACAGAATATTGTTGTGAGTCAGCATCACTCCTTTGGGGTTTCCGGTAGTACCGGAAGTATAGATAATGGTAACTAAATCATCTGGTTTTACTTGTTTTTTTACAGCCTCAACTTCATGTTGATTTCCTTTGTCAGACCCTAAATCTAGGATTTCATTTAAATTGGGAGCACCTGAAACTTTATCAAAAGTATAAACTGAAACCAAAGAAGGAATCTCGGACTTTACAGACATTACTTTATCATAAAGTTCTGCATCAGAAACAAAACAAAATTTCACTTCTGAATTATTAAATATATAGGTATAATCGGCAGGTGAGATGGTTGGGTAAACAGGAATACTTATACAGCCTATTTGCTGTAACCCTATATCCAATAAATTCCACTCTGTGCGGTTAGTTGCAGTAGCAATTGCTATTTTATCTCCGGCTTTTACTCCTAGGTTTAGAAAACCTCTACTAATAGCATTTGCCTTATTAGCAAATTCTTCTGTGGACATTTTTAGCCATTCTCCATTTTCTTTTTTGACTATACTGTCATTTCTAGGAGAATTTTTGAGTTGATATGCTATGACATCAAAAAGTCGTGTTACTTTCATATAATGAGAAATTCTTTGACAAATTAATTAAAAAAAATGATGAAATCAAATTTATCTTACTCATCATAGGACTCCATTTCTTTATCAAAGAAAACATAGGCAAGTTCTAGAAGTTCAGCAATTTCGGTTTCTAAATCAACATCGGGTTCATCTTCCAGTGAATCAAACCATTCGATTTCATCTGTTTCTACATCTAGTAAAAATCGTGGAAAGTCTGTGTGTAGAATATAGATTTTATTGGCAGATTCGGAACTGTCAGCAATTAAAAATTTAGGTGTTTCCATGTATTAATTTTCTAGTTTGATTATTGTACCGTAAAAGTAGCATAATTGATGCAATTGTCAAACCGACTAAAAGACCAATCCAAACACCAATGGCTCTCATTTCAAAATAAATTGCTAAAATGATTCCCAATGGAATTGCTATTATCCAATAAGAAACAAATGTGATAAGTGAAGGAATTTTTACATCTTGTATACCTCTTAAAGCTCCTAAAATAACCAATTGAATACCATCAGATAACTGGAAAAATGCAGCGATAATCAGTAATTGAGCAGCTAAATCTATAACAGCTTTATTTTCTAAATAAAGTTCCGGTAATTGAAATCGAAAAATGACCATGCCTATGCCACAAATCATCATAAATACAGTTACCATAAATACAGTTGACCATCCGGCTTCACGAAGAATTTTATATTTTTTTAATCCTAATTGATAACCAATGCGAACCGTAGCTGCAACACTTAATCCCATACACATCATGAAGGTAGTTGATGCTAAACTAATTGCAATTTGATGAGCAGCAAGATTAGTCTTGGCAATTTGTTGTTCGACCAATTCTTCTGAAAAAGCATATCCACAGATAAAAGCAGCACTGGTAAATGCGCTTACTTCAAAAAAAGAAGTCAAAGCAGTAGGAACTCCCATATTGAGTAACTTTTTGAAAATTTCGTTGTCAAAGGATTTAAACTGAACTGCTCGTAAGTAATTTTTTGTTTTCTTAAAGTTCCATAGCGTGATTATCAAAATAAAACACATACTTATTCTGGCTACAAGAGTACCCCATCCGGCACCCTCGACTTCAAGTCTAGGGAACCCCCAGTAGCCATATATCCATCCGTAGTTTAGTGCAATATTGATTAGATTTCCGATGATAGTTGCTATGGTTACAGGGATTGTTATGGATAAACCTTCTGAAAATTGGCGGAAAGATTGAAAAATCATAATTGGGATAAGTGACCATGCCATAATGGATAAAAATGGTATAGCTTGTTCTATAACGTCAGCAGGCTGTCCTAGATAATAGAGTAGAGGTGAAATAGATTCTAAAATAATGAGTAAACCTGTTGCTAATATTAAATTTAAAATAAATCCATGTGTGAATATTTTAGAAGCACCATCTTTGTCTTTTTTTGCATCGGCAGCAGCTACTAGCGGAGAAATAGCAAAACTAAATCCAAAAGCAATTACAAGGCCGGTTATAAATACCGCATTACCTAGTGAAACAGCTCCTAGAGCTGTTTTTCCTAGTTGCTCATCTACAATATAGTCATATTTTCCGCCAAGTCCACCTACCATAAAGTTATCTACAAGGTTAACTATGATTTGCCCCGCTTGGGTAATCATCACGGGAACGGCAAGTTTTAGGTTTCTTTTTATATGTTCTTTATATGTCACTTTAGAAAAGGATTTAAACACAAAAAAATCCTCCAAATTTGGAGGATTTCCTACTTTGGTATTGAATTGTAATTATTTTTTTACAGCAGCGGCTTCTACCTTTTTGGGAGCATTAGGGTCTGCATCAACAATTCCTTTGATTCGGAAAATTTTACGACCTTCTGTTACTGCGTTAGAATTTATGGTTACTGTTTTGTTAAATGCACCTGCCTTTTTTGTGGTGGTGTATTCAACTGTCATATCAGCAGTTTTTCCCGGTGCAATTGGCTCTTTTGGCCATTTAGGAACCGTACAACCGCAAGATGCCTTAGCATCAGAAATGATTAATGGTTTATCACCTGTATTTTTGATTTGTACAGTAGTAACAGCCTTACCACCAAAAGCAATATTTCCTAAATCAACATTAGATTCACTAATTTCAATTTCCTGTGCAGATAATAGCCCGATTCCTCCAACTAAAAATGCACCTGCTAACAATAATTTTTTCATCTGTGTGTAATTTTATTTAACAAATTTAGACAATTAATTTAAATTAAGAATTTTCAAATCTTAAATTTGCAAACGGATATTTCAAAAAACATACCAAAAAATGGAATTACAATCAAAATACAATCCTCAAAATGTTGAAGATAAATGGTATTCTTACTGGATGGAAAAAGAGTATTTTTATTCTACACCCGATGAACGTAAATCTTATACCATTGTAATTCCACCGCCCAATGTTACCGGAGTTTTACACATGGGGCATATGTTGAACAATACGATTCAAGATGTACTCATTCGTCGTGCAAGAATGAAGGGGTACAATGCTTGTTGGGTTCCGGGAACTGACCATGCTTCCATAGCAACAGAGGCAAAGGTTGTAGCAAAGCTGAAAGAAGAGGGGATTTCTAAATTTGAAATTGGAAGAGAAAAATTTTTGGAACATGCTTGGGAATGGACACATAAACATGGTGGGATAATTCTAGAACAGTTAAAAACATTAGGATGTTCTTGTGATTGGAAACGAACAAAATTTACAATGGATGCAGATTTGTCAGAATCTGTAATCAAGGTTTTTGTGGACTTGTACAACAAAGGACTTATTTACAGAGGCTACCGAATGGTCAATTGGGACCCAGAGGCAAAGACTAATATTTCTGATGAGGAAGTTATTTACCAAGAAAAACAAGGAAAATTATTTTATTTAAAATATAAAATTGAAGGAAGTGAAGACTTTATAGTTGTTGCGACAACTCGCCCTGAAACCATTTTTGGAGATACGGCAGTATGTATCAATCCAAATGATGAGCGATATTCCTTTTTAAAAGGTAAAAAAGTAATTGTACCGATAGTGAATAGAGCCATTCCGATTATTGAAGATGAATATGTAGATATAGAATTTGGAACGGGATGTTTGAAAGTGACTCCGGCTCATGATATAAATGACTATGAATTAGGGAAAAAACATGATTTAGAAATAATAGATTCTATCAATGACGATGCTACTTTGAATGAGCATGGACTGCATTATTCAGGTATGGATAGATTTAAAGTTCGTAAAGAAATAGAAAAGGAGTTAGAAGAAAAAATGTTACTTGAAAAAGTAGAGAGTTACACAAATAAAGTAGGGACATCTGAGCGAACCGGAGCAGTTATTGAACCAAAACTTTCGGTTCAATGGTTTTTGAAAATGAAAGACTTGGTACAGCCTGCTTTGGAAAATGTAATGAATGATACAATTCAATTTCATCCACCTAAATTTAAAAATACATACCGTCACTGGATGGAAAATGTACATGACTGGAATATTTCTCGTCAGCTATGGTGGGGGCATCAAATTCCTGCCTATTACTACGGTGAAGGACAGAAAGATTTTGTAGTAGCACTAAACAAACAAGAGGCACTACAAATCATAGAAAGAGATAGAAATCTAGTTTTGACTGAAGAGGATTTACGTCAAGATGAAGATGCACTAGATACTTGGTTTTCGTCATGGTTGTGGCCCATTTCTGTTTTTAACGGAATCAATGAGCCTGAGAATGAAGAAATCAATTACTACTACCCCACACAGGATTTGGTTACAGCACCTGAAATCATGTTTTTTTGGGTAGCACGGATGATAATAGCAGGGTATGAGTACCGAAATGAATTACCGTTTAAAAATGTGTATTATACGGGAATTGTCCGTGACAAATTAGGACGTAAAATGTCAAAATCATTAGGAAACTCACCTGACCCAATAGAGTTAATGAAGCAATATGGAGCAGATGGAGTACGAGTAGGAATGTTACTTTCTTCACCTGCTGGAAATGATTTACCGTTTGACGAAGATTTGTGTATTCAAGGACGAAATTTTGCCAATAAAATTTGGAATGCTTTCCGATTAATTAAAGGTTGGGAAGTAGATGATTCTTTGGAGACACCCCTAGAAGCAGAATTTGCTATAAATTGGTTTCATGCGAAATTTAATTCTATATTAGAAGAAATAGAATCGAATTATGATAAATACCGGATATCAGATGTTTTGATGTCAGTTTATAAATTGGTTTGGGATGATTTCTGTTCATGGTATTTAGAGGCGGTAAAACCGGAATTTGGAAAACCAATAGATCGTAAAACCTATAATGCGACCATTGCATATTTAGAAAAATGTTTAAAGGTTTTACACCCATTTATGCCTTTCTTAACAGAAGAAATTTGGCAATTGATTGAAAAAAGAGATACAGAAAATGCGTTGATTATTTCCAATTATCCAGAAGTAGATTTTTATGAAAAAGAGGTTTTAAAAGAATTTGAATTTACATCAGAAACAATATCTGGAGTTCGTGCAATTCGAAATGAAAAAGGAATTTCTCCTAAAGAAACATTGGAATTGTATGCAGTTGAAAATTCTAAAGAAAAATTTCATCAATCATTGGTTGAAAAATTAGGAAATGTCTCCATCTTATTTTCTAGTCAGTTTCCTGAAAAAGGATTTATATTTCGTGTAGGAACTTTTGAGTTTTTGATTCCGGTTTCAGAAAATGTAAATTTAGAAGCAGAAAAAGAAAAATTGGAGTCAGAAAAAGTCTATTTAGAAGGGTTTTTAAATTCAGTTCGCAAAAAACTAAGCAATAAAAAATTTGTAAATGGTGCGCCGAAAGCGGTTGTAGATGCAGAGCAGAAAAAAGAAGCTGATACATTGGAAAAACTGAAACAAATTGAGGAGCAATTAAAAGGACTCTAAGATTAGCATAGAATTAACATAAAAAAATAAAAAGATGAAAAAAACACTTTTTCTAGCGAGTTTATTTACTCTACTTATAGTAAGTTGTAGCCCTATCAAAATCACTAATCGCTACGCAGTACCGGATATTTCTAAGTCGGTTGATAATAAATATTTGGTAATTGTTCGTTCGCAAGATGTCAGTGTACGAAGCATTTATGAGTCTCAAATGGCACGTGATTTAAAAGAAAAAGGAATTGATGCAATAGCTTTGACTTCGTTGTATTCAATTTTAGACCCCAATACCAAAGTTACAGAAGCTGAAGTCGATACTTTTGTAAATGAATTGAAAAACAAAGGTTTTACTGGAATATTGGTTACCGTTTTAAAAAATGTAGATCAGAAACAAAAAACGTATGAAACTGGAGGAGGTTATTCTATGATGTATCCAAGTTATTACTACGGGTTTAGAAGTTTTTATTACCATCCTTGGGCATATTCAGATTGGGGGCCAACTTCTTACACAACAGAATCTTATAAAGTTTACCAAGTACAAACAAACGTGTATGATTTAACGCGGACTCCCGACAAACAGCTAATAGCTGTTGTTTCCTCTGAAATCACAAATCCGGATAATTTTATTTCTCTTGCAGGTGACTTCTCAGCAAAGGTGGTGAATACTTTGGAAAGTAAGTAAAGGGGGGAAGGAAATTTAGTTTAAATATCCGTTTAATCTTATAAAATTGTTTACAGATCTCGTAGGTTTTTAAAGTCTATGAGACCTGTAAACAAACCACTTATATGAATATAAAATTATAATTTTTTTATTTATTAAAGATTATGATAAAAATAGACAATCATAAATTTAATCAAACCTTTAAAAGCTCTTGGTTAATTAGTTCGTTTAGCTTTTTTGCTTTTTGAATAACCATAATGTGTGTTCCGTCATTAATTTTCACAGCATTTTGGATGTTGGAATATGGAAAAACGATGTCTTTGTCTCCATGAAAATGAATGTAATTTTTCATTTCTACTTGATTTTGCCAATTCACAATTTGATGAATAGACCATTTTAGATAATAAGTATCCCTAAATTCAAAAAAATCATTAATATCCGGCATCTTTGAATTGTATAATTTTCGAAATAATGCATAAGAAATTCCTTTTTCTGAACTTAGAAAAGTGGCTGGGATAAGTTTATGAGCATTGGTTTGTGCTGAAAATTTCATAAAACTGGGAAGTTCATTTCTAGATTTTATGGTGGAAATAAGAATGTTTAATTTAGGAGTTAAAAATCGGTTGATTTCCTGAGCTATAATTCCACCAAAAGACAACCCCATCAATATAAAATCTTCGTTTGGATTTATTTTTTCTACCATACGTCCGGTATAGTGTTGAAGTGTTTCATTTTTTTCCGGCTGTAACCAGGGTAAGTAAACAACTTCAAATTCATTGGGAAATTTCAAGTATTTGAAAGCAGAATCATTTGCTCCCAGTCCGCTTATTCGGTAGATTTTCATTTGTTAAGCAGGTTCAAAAAGTTGTGATTTTCGTACAATGTTTACCGAACCGTTATTGTTTAGAATAACTAAATCTACTTCTTCGGAATGATTGATTAAACTTTCATCAAAATCGGTTTCTACTTTTACATAATTTTCTGTAAATCCGTGTATTTTTCCATTTTTATTATCTGCTTCCCAAAGTACTTTTTGTGTAGTTCCTAATTGACTTTGGTAGAACGAAATTCGTTTCTTTTCGGATAAAATTCGTAACATTTTATTACGTTGTTTTCGTATTTTTTGAGGGATTATTCCTTCAAAATCAATGGCTTCCGTATTGTCACGTTCAGAATAAGTAAATACGTGTAGATAACTTATGGATAGAGAATTTAGAAAGTTATATGTTTCTAGAAAATGTTCATCGGTTTCTCCCGGAAACCCAACAATCACATCAACACCTATACAGGCATGTGGCATTATTTGGCGTATTTGTTCTATTCTATTTTTATACAAATTGGTCAAATATCGACGTTTCATTTTTTTCAAAATTTCATCATTTCCTGATTGTAACGGGATATGAAAATGAGGAACAAATCGTTGACTTTTTGAAACAAATTCTATGATTTCATTTCGCAATAAATTAGGTTCGATTGATGATATTCTGATTCGTTCAATGTCTTCAACTTTATCCAATTCTTGAATTAATTCCAAAAATGTATTGTCATGTTTTTTATTGCCAAATTCACCCTTTCCATAATCACCAATATTTACGCCGGTCAAAACAATTTCCTTGATTCCTTTTTCTGCAATTTCTCTAGCATTTTGGATTACATTTTCTACTGAATCAGAACGAGAAATACCACGTGCCAACGGAATGGTGCAGTATGTGCATTTATAATCACAGCCGTCTTGAACTTTCAAAAAGGCACGGGTTCGGTCTCCTGCTGAATAAGAGCCAACGTAAAAATCTGCTTCACTGATTTCACAAGAATATACAGTTGCTTCGGCTGTTTTTTCTAAATCTTCTAAATAGTCAACAATATTGAACTTCTCGGTTGCGCCAAGCACCAAATCAACTCCCTCCATTTGAGCAATTTCTTCCGGTTTCAATTGTGCGTAGCACCCAAGAATAACCACAAATCCATTGGGATTTGCCTTTAAAGCATTTTTTACAATGGTACGGCATTCTTTGTCTGCATTAGCCGTTACAGAACAGGTATTGATGACATAGACATCTGCTGCTTGGGTAAATTCCACACGTTTATAACCATTATCCAAAAGGTTTCGAGCAATGGTCGAGGTTTCAGAAAAATTTAATTTACATCCAAGTGTATGGAAAGCAACTGTTTTCATGGTACAAAAATACGATTTTTATAAGAATTTTTCTTAGTGAACCAACCCTTTTGAATTTATCAGCATCAATGTTTATAGAATTCAAAAATTTATAGATATGAAAACTTTGTTTGTTATTTTGGGGTCAGTTGTTACTTTTTTTACGATGGATTCAATTGTTGGAAGAGAAATAGATCAAAAACAATCTGAAAGGGAAATAGTTGTTGAAAAACTAGAAGAAGAATCACCAACTGCTCAAGAAAAAATTCAAGTTGCCTTGCTACTTGATACATCTAGTAGTATGGATGGTCTGATAGAACAGGCAAAATCTCGTCTTTGGAATATAGTTAATACAATGACGACACTTCGCTATGATGGTAAAAGACCAAATATAGAAATTAGTTTATATGAATATGGAAATGATGGTTTGTCTGTGGATGGTGGATTTATTCGCCAGGTTACACCTTTGACTTCTGATTTGGATTTGTTGTCTGAAAAATTATTTGCACTACGTACCTATGGTGGTTCTGAGTTTTGTGGAAAGGTGATTCAGACTTCCACCTCAGAGTTGGATTGGGATGGAAATAAAAATAGTATGAAATTAATTTATATAGCCGGAAATGAACCTTTTACACAAGGGGAGGTGAGTTATGTGGAGGCAATTTCAGATGCTGTTGGTAAGGGAATTTATGTAAACACGATTCACTGTGGAGACAGCCAAACCGGAATTTCAGAAAAATGGAAAGATGGGGCTGACAAAGGAAAAGGTGAGTATTTTGTCATAGACCATAACCAGAAAATAATTTATATCCCAACTCCTTTTGATGTACGGATTGATGATTGTAATACCCGTTTGAACAGTACTTATATTTATTATGGAAATGAAGGTGATAAAATGAAAGAAAGACAAGTAATGCAAGATGCTGAGGCTGAAGAAATAAGTATGGAAAACAAAGTGACGCGTGCTGCGGCTAAGGCGAATTACAATTACTCAAATGCCGGATGGGATTTGGTAGATGCCTTGAGCCAAAATAAAATAACAATAAAGGAGCTTGACAAGAATACACTTCCTAACAAATACCAAAATATGAGTGAAGCTCAATTGAAAAGAGAAATTGAAAATATGACAGTAGAGCGTTCTAAGATTCAAAAAGAAATTTTAGAATTGAATACTGAGCGTGAAAACTATATCCAAACAGAATTAGCAAAGAGAGGTGAGGGAGGCACTGATTTAGGTAAAGCAATAACAGATGCTGTTGTGAAATTTGCCGTGGCTAAAGGTTATACGCAAGAAAAATAAAACGTAATAAAAATTCCACTTTTTTTCTTAATCTCGGTTTGGCTTTGGCTAACCGGGGTTTTTTTATTTTTCTACCCGAAATTTAAATCCGATTCCATGCAGATTTTCAATCATTATAGAATTATCTTCTATAAAAACTTTTCGAAGTCGTGAAATGAAAACATCCAAACTCCGCCCCATGAAATAATCATCATCACCCCAAACAGCATTTAGGATTTCCTCTCGTTTCACTACCGAATTTTTATGCTCAACAAAGAATTTTAGTAATTCAGACTCTCGTTGTGTCAATGTACTGATTTTTTTACCGTTTTTGAGTGTATAATTTTCAGCATCAAAAATGAATTTACCAATTGGCATCGCTTTACATTCAGCCGAAGTTTTTTTGGTAGATCGTTTCAGGAAGATTTCTATTTTTAGGATTAACTCCTCTATACTAAACGGTTTTACTAGATAATCATCAGCCCCTATTTTTAAACCCTTGATTCGGTCTTCTTTTAGTGTTTTTGCTGAGAGAAATAAAATAGGAATTTCAGCATCTAGTTTTCGGATTTCAGTTGCTAGTTCAAATCCATCTAGTTTGGGCATCATGATGTCAAATAAACAAATATCGAACTCGCTTTCTCTAAAACAGTCCAATGCAGACCGTCCATTGTTGCAGTGTACAACTTTGTAATGCGGTTCTAAATTGTCTCGGGTTAGAAAAGCTATGGTTTCATCATCTTCGGCATACAAAATTTTAAATTTTCCCATAATTTATTTTTTAGGAATTAAAATGGAAATGGTCAATCCTTCATCTAAATTATTACTTGCCCAGATTTTCCAATTATGTTGCTGAACTATTTTTTTTACATAATACAACCCCAGTCCAAACCCGTTTACTTCATTACTTTTCCTATTTGAAACTCTATAAAATTTATCAAATATAAAACTAAGACTTTTTGGAGGAACACCAACTCCATTATCAGTGAAATTGAGTTGTATTCCTTTTGAATTTTGAATAGAATAAATCTTCATTTTAGAATTTTCATCACTGTATTTTATAGAATTATCAATTAGGTTTTGTACAATGTTTCCAAAATGAAATTCGTCTGCCACAATGGTTTGGTTTTTAGAAATATCCAATTCAATTTTTAAATTTTCATTTTTCAATAAATAAGAGTCAGTAATTTGTCTCAGAGATTGATGTAACTCTAATTTAACAGGATGAAGTGCTAGTGCCGATACATCACTTTTAGCAATGTTTAGTATCTTTTCTATGTGGTTATTTAATTTTTTCCCTTGGTTGATGATTATAGAAGTATAATTACTCAGTTTAGAATCTTGTTTTACAACTTCTTGATTGTTTATATAATTGGAAGCAAGTAGGATAGAGGATAGTGGTGTTTTGAATTCATGTGTCATATTATTAATGAAATCCCGTTGTAATTCTGAGTATTTTTTTTGCTGAATGAGTGTATAGATGGAATAAACGTAGATGAGTAATATAACGATCAAAGCACCAGAAAGTATAAACCAAAATTGTAACGACCCAATTAAATAAGACTTTTCATTTGGAAACCGAATAGCAAAATAGTAAATCAAATCTTTGTATTTTGGGAAAGAAATCTCTTTGTCAGATTCACTTTCAGAGTTTATAGAGATGTAGTTTCCGTACATCATCTCATCACTTTCGCAATTGTAAATAGCATATTCAAAATCGGTAATGATATTGAATTTAGTAAATTCGGTTTTCAGAAAATGTTCTAAAATTTCCGGTTGTATATCATCATTTACATTGACCACATAATAATCATCTGAAACTTTCTGAATTAGGTCTTTGGTGCTAAATTCATGATTATTATTTTTATAAATTTTTCGAGCAACTTCTTGTAAAGCAAGATGAACAGTTTGATTGAATTTTTTTTGTTCAATTGAGAACGACTGAAAAGTCCAAAATAACTGTGCCACCAAAATACCAACAGTAGCAACTAGCCCTAAGAGAATGATAATATTTAATCTATTGATTTTCAATGTGTAATTAAATTTTATTTACATGAAATTTGAACAATATTACTTAAAAATTACACGAACTCTGTAGTGTTAACAACTCATTAACAAACGTTTGAAAGTGATTAACAGCATTCTATCCAATTGAATTATACTTTTGTTCAAGAAATTTAAAACAAGTTTATTAACCTTTAATATAAAATTATGAAAGCAATTAAAATCTCTTTATTAGCACTTACATTGGCAGCAGTTCCTGTAAGCTATGCAGCTTCAAATCATGTTCAGAATCTAGTTCAAAATGTAGTTGATAGTGTGATTTCGTGGAAATCTACTACGCTGGAAGTTGGTGAAATTCCACAAGGACAGCCTTATACAATTAAGTTTGAATTTAAAAATACAACAGACAAACCGGTTTTGATTACCAATGTAAAAGCCTCTTGCGGTTGTACGGCAACAGATTACACAAAAGAAGTCATCAAACCAAAAAAATCAGGTTATGTAAATGCTGTTTATAACGCTGCAAATGAAGGAGCTTTTACAAAAACAGTTACAGTAACAACCAGTGACAGTGAAACGCCTACAAAGTTAACTTTCAAAGGGAAAGTCGTTAAGAAATAAATCATTTCCAATGATTGCGTAGAGCAATCCTAAATTTTAATAATGCAAAAACGGATACTTTTTAAGTATCCGTTTTTTTATAATAAATTTTTGTTTAAAAATTAGACAACTTTAGAAGTTAAATACTTTTGAACTTCATAAACATCAATACTTTTGTTGAACTTTTTACTTACAGAAGGCGTGTCTTCACTTGAAATCCAAATCTTCAGTTCAGCATCTAAATCAAAAGTTCCAGCGGTTTCTAGTGAGTATCGAGAAATATTTTTATAAGGCAAAGATAGATACTCTACTTTACTCCCCGTTAAACCTTGAACATCAATTAAGATCAACCTTTTATTGGTAAACATAAACGTATCACGCAGTAATTTAAATCCTAATTCAATTTCCTCATTTTCTACCAAAAGTCTTCCGTACTTTTCGTTTAACTCTTCTGAGGAAACTTCACTAGCATTTCCCAATAATTTATTAAATAATCCCATGCTCTTAACGCTTAAATTTAATTTTCAATCAGAACCCATTCACCATTATCAATCAATGGCTGAGCTTGTTTGTACTTCATTTCTTGTTTTTCACCGGTAGTCACATTTCGGATAGCCACCTTATCGTTACGTCCTATTTTTGTGACAGTTCTAGGTGCTGTTACTTCAGGACGGGAATTTTGAGAATTGGTAGAAGTTCCTTGGTGATTTCTATTTCCTTCATCAACCCCTCTGTTGGTTTCTACTCTTTCTTGCTTAGTTTGTTTGGCTTGTTGTATTTGTTCCGGATCAGGTGTTGGTAACTCACCTTTGAACAAGAATGAAATAATTTCTTTGTTTACACGGTCTAGCATTCGCTGGAATACATAGAAAGACTCTTGTTTGTAGATTACCAATGGATCTTTCTGTTCGTAAACAGCGTTTTGCACCGAACGACGTAAATCATCAACATCACGTAAATGCTCTTTCCATTGCTCATCAATTAGACTTAAAACAATTCCTTTTTCAAAATCTTTTACTAACTTTTTCCCCTGTGTTTCATAAGACTCTTTTAAGTCTGTAACGACCATCAAAGTACGGATACCGTCAGTAAACGGAACTTGAATACGGGTAAAATTATTTGCTGGATTTTCATAAACACTTGCTATGATTGGGAATGCTTTCTCTGCTTGTAATGCAATATGTTTTTGATAATCTTCTAATGCTGAACCATAAACCTTATCGGTTAAATCTTTTTGAGAAGTTGATTTAAATTCACTTTCAGAAACAGGAGAGTCCATTGTGAAGTATTTGATTAAATCAAACTCAAACTGTTTGTAAGATTCGTTGTTTTTTGCTTCAGTAACTATGGAAGCTGCTGTGTCATAAATCATATTGGCTATATCCACATCTAGACGATCACCAAATAGTGCATTTTTTCTTCGTTTGTAGATTACTTCACGTTGTTTGTTCATCACATCATCGTATTCCAATAGACGTTTACGAACCCCAAAATTATTTTCTTCTACTTTTTTCTGTGCACGTTCTATGGATTTGGAAATCATGGAGTGTTGAATCATATCACCGTCTTGATGTCCCATTCTGTCCATTAATTTAGAAATCCTTTCAGATCCAAATAAACGCATTAAATTATCTTCAAGCGAAACATAGAATAGAGAACTTCCTGGGTCTCCCTGACGACCTGCACGACCTCTCAACTGACGGTCAACTCGTCTAGAGTCATGTCTTTCTGTACCTATGATAGCTAGCCCTCCGGCTTCTTTTACTTCTTGTGAGATTTTGATGTCTGTACCACGCCCTGCCATATTGGTAGCAATGGTTACGACTCCGGGGCGACCTGCTTCTGTTACAATATCAGCTTCTTTTTTATGCAATTTAGCATTTAGTACATTGTGTTGAATTTTACGTAGTTGTAAAGCACGACTTAGTAGTTCAGAAGTTTCAACGTTGGTTGTTCCTACCAAAACAGGACGTTTCTGATTTTGTGATAAGTCTACAATTTCTTCAATTACAGCATTGAACTTTTCACGATTTGTTTTATAAACTTTATCTTGTAAATCAAACCGAGCAATTGGACGATTCGTTGGGATTACAACAACATCTAATTTGTAAATTTCCCAAAATTCACCAGCTTCCGTTTCTGCTGTACCAGTCATACCGGCAAGTTTGTTGTACATACGGAAATAGTTCTGCAAAGTAACTGTGGCAAAGGTCTGTGTAGCAGCTTCTACTTTTACACTTTCTTTTGCTTCTATGGCTTGATGTAAACCGTCTGAATACCGCCGACCATCCATGATACGTCCGGTTTGTTCGTCAACAATTTTCACTTGCCCTTCCATTACTACATATTCTACATCTTTTTCAAATAAAGTGTAGGCTTTGAGTAATTGAGTAAGTGTATGAATACGTTCTGATTTAATAGAAAATTCACGGAAAAATTCTTCTTTTGCCTGAAATTCATCATCTTTTGGCAAATTCTTAGCCTCTATATCAGCAAGTGTAGTTGCAACATCTGGTAATACAAAGAAATTCGAATCTTCCATCCCCTGAGATAGGTATTCAATTCCTTTATCAGTTAAGTCAACTTGATTGTTTTTTTCATCAATTACAAAATACAGATGTTGGTCAACTTCAGGCATTTCACGGTTGTTGTCTGCAATGTAGTGCCCTTCTGTTTTCTGTAATTGAGTACGAACTCCTTCTTGACTCAAAAATTTAATCAAAGGTTTGTACTTTGGTAATCCTCTAAATACTTGGTATAGGTTAAATCCACCATCTTTTTTATCACCTTCTTCAAATAATTTTTTTGCAGTATTTAGTGTTTTTCCTAATTCTTCACGTTGAATGTTGAATAATTTTTCAACTTTTGGTTTTAATGTGTCATATTCTTGTCGGTCTCCTTGTGGAACTGGTCCGGAAATAATCAAAGGAGTTCTTGCATCATCTACTAGTACCGAATCGACCTCATCAACGATGGCATAATTTAACTCTCTCTGAACCAATCCGTCAGGTGAATTTGCCATATTGTCACGTAGGTAGTCAAAACCGAACTCATTATTAGTTCCATAAACAATATCTGCTTTGTAGGCATTCTTTCTTCCTTCTGAATTTGGTTGATGATAATCAATACAATCAACTTTTAATCCATGAAATTCAAAAACAGGAGCCATCCATGCAGAGTCACGTTTTGCTAAATAATCATTGACCGTAACCAAGTGCACACCACGCCCTGTCAATGCGTTTAAATAAACGGGGAGTGTAGCAACGAGTGTTTTACCTTCACCGGTTTGCATTTCTGCAATTTTCCCTTGGTGAAGTGCAGTACCTCCAATTAATTGGACATCATAGTGAATCATATCCCAAGTGACTTCTTTTCCGGCAGCATCCCATGAGTTTTTCCAAATGGCTTTGTCTTCACCAATTAGCTCTACATATGTTTTAGTTCCGGATAGTTCTCGGTCAAAAGAAGTTGCGGCTACCTCTAGTTCACTGTTTTCTACAAAACGTTTAGCAGTTTCTTTTACAACAGCAAAGGCTTCAGGAAGAATTTCAAGAAGTATATTTTCTTCTATTTCATAGGCTTCCTTATTTATTTTGTCGATATTGTCATAAAGTGCTTCTTTTTCATCAAAATTTTCAGTTGCTTCTGCTTGTTTTTTTAACTCTTCAATTTCATTTTTTTGTGTTTGAGTAGATTCAGATAATTTTGATTTGAATTCGGCTGTTTTTGTACGTAGCTCGTCTATTGAAAGTTGTTCTATACGTTTTTCAGCTTCTAATGCTTTGTCAGCATATTTTTGTAACTCTTTTACATCTTTTTGATTTTTATCTCCCAAAAAACCTTTTAATATTTTATCTAAAATGCTCATAATTCACTTGTTTCATCCATTCACCAGTTATCTAACATAAATGTAAATGAAAGGGATTATTTATATATTTAAAAAAAGCCCATTTTTCGGGCTTCGTTTTGTTTAATATTCATCTTCATTCCAAAGGAAATCATCATCTGTAGGATAATCAGACCAAATTTCTTCAATACTTTCATACGAATCACCTTCATCTTCAATGGATTGAAGATTTTCAACGACTTCCAAAGGTGCTCCGGTACGGATAGCATAGTCGATTAACTCATCTTTTGTTGCCGGCCAAGGTGCATCACTCAAATAAGATGCTAATTCCAAAGTCCAATACATAGTGTTTATATATTTAAATTAGGTTGGGTTATTACTAATTAACTCATTTTATACCTACCACTGTGGGTGGTTTTCCCAAATCAAAAAATTTGCCAAAAACGGGAATGTCAGTAATTGATTTTAAATTTTTTAATTTTGGGCAAATGTATCGAAAAAAATGACAAATAAAATAACGAATTTATTCAAAGTTAAATATCCAATTGTACAGGGTGGAATGATTTGGAACAGTGGATGGAAACTAGCCTCTGCAGTAAGTAATTGTGGTGGATTGGGATTGTTGGGGGCAGGAAGTATGTATCCGGATGTGTTGAAAGAGCATATACGGAAATGTAAAGTGGCTACTGATAGACCCTTTGGTGTGAATATTCCAATGTTGTATCCTGATATAGAGCAGCATATGGAAACAATAATTAAAGAAAAAATTCCTATTGTTTTTACTTCTGCGGGAAATCCGAAAACATGGACAGAAATACTTAAAAAGGAGGGGATTACAGTTGTTCATGTAGTTAGCAGTGCTAAATTTGCTCTAAAATCTCAAGAGGCAGGAGTTGATGCGCTAGTGGCAGAAGGATTTGAGGCAGGCGGACATAATGGCAGAGAAGAGACAACTACACTTTGTCTAATTCCTGAAGTGAAGCGACAAATAGAAATCCCTCTAATTGCTGCCGGTGGAATTGCAACCGGACGACAAATAATTGCTACTATGATTTTAGGTGCAGATGGGGTACAGATGGGGTCTCGTTTTGCAGCAACTGAAGAATCTTCTGCTCATGATTTATTCAAAAAAGAAATAGTAAAAGCTAGAGAAGGAGATACACATTTGACATTGAAGGAATTAGCACCTGTTCGACTAATTAAAAATTCATTTTACCAACAAGTTTATAAAGCATATGAAAATTGTGCAACAAAAGAAGATTTAATCACTCTTTTAGGACGAGCTAGAGCTAAAAAAGGAATGTTTGAAGGTGATTTGGTAGAAGGAGAGTTAGAAGTAGGACAAGTGGCTTCATTAATTGATGGTGTGAAAAGTGTAAAGGAAGTTTTTGATGAATTATTGGAGGAGATAAATCAATTAGATACTACCTTTATTTCACATTTTTAGGAACTATAATTTATTGGTTCACATAGTTATCAGGGCTTAAAGTCTTTGATGACCATTGTTGTAAAAATTTGAGTACTTTCTTCTTGCTATGCCCTTTTCCTTCTTCTAGATAGCCGGAACTTTGGGTATGGATACGATTGCCATTTCCATCCAAAATAACAAATACAGGAAACCCAAATCGCTGTGGATAGTCTAAAGAAGCAAGTACATCCAAATTTTTATTTTCTTTACTATAGTTCAAATGAATGACTTCGTAATTTTCTGCGATATAACTTTTTAATTCCTCATCCGTAGTTGTCAGTTGATAAAAAACCTTGCACCATCCGCACCAATTTCCTCCAATTTGGATAAACACATGCTTGTTTTCTGCCTTAGCTTTTGCTACTGCATTTGCAATATCGGCTTTTGCATCAGCATCAGGATGGTAAACATTAAATTTCTCTTGTGCTGATATGAGATTAAACCCTATGAATAAAGTGGAGATTAACAGTAAGTTTTTCATTTTATTTGAATTTTAAAACCAAAAATAATCCATAGTTATGCCAAATTCAGTTTTGCAACAAAAAAAATCATTTTTTTATATATTTGTATCTCTCTTTTTTAAAGAAAATTTAACTCAAATTATAAATAAAATATAGAATTGGGAAAACTATTTTTGAAAGAAATTATTTCTTATGAGCGAGTTATTCGTGAAGTAATGTGTTTGTTACGCGTATAGTAAATTGATTAAATTCTACATGATCAATAAAAAATTTAATGAATTAACTTAAAAAATAATGAACACAAGATATTTAGACCTTATCGAACAATCTTTTTACTTTCCACAAGATGAATTTAAACTTGTAGATGGAAATTTACAGTTTCATGGAATTGATTTGATAAAATTAATAGAAGAACATGGAACACCACTGAAAATCACTTATTTACCCAAAATTTCTGAGAATATAAACCGAGCCAAAGATTGGTTTGAAACTGCTCGAAAAAAAGTAGGTTACAAAGGGAAATACAATTACTGTTACTGTACCAAAAGTTCGCATTTCAGACATGTTTTAAAGGAGGCACTCAAAAATGAAATACATATAGAAACGTCATCTACTTATGACATAAATATTGTAGAAAGTCTATTGGAAGAAGGTCTTTTGAGTAATGACCAATTTGTGATTTGTAATGGATTTAAACGAGACCAATACATCCAAAACATAGCTCGGCTAATTAACAATGGGCATAAAAAAGTAATTCCTGTAATTGATAATTATGAAGAATTGCCCTTACTGCTAGAAGCTACAGACAAGTCCAAAAAACTAGAAATAGGAATCCGGATTGCGTCAGAAGAAGAACCTAAATTTGAGTTTTATACATCTCGGTTGGGAATTGGTTACAAAGACATCGTTCCATTTTACAACAATTATATAAAAGACGAAAAAAGAGTTAACCTAAAAATGCTTCATTTCTTTATTAATACAGGGATTAAAGACAATTCTTACTATTGGAATGAGCTAACCAAATGTTTACAAGTCTATGTGAAATTAAAAGACATTTGTCCAACTTTAGATAGCTTAAATATTGGTGGAGGATTTCCTGTGAAAAATTCACCTGGTTTTGAATTTGACTATGCCTATATGGTAGAAGAAATTTTAACCCAAATTAAAATCATTTGTGACGAATGGGAAGTTCCCATGCCCAATATTTTTACTGAATTTGGAAGTTTTACAGTAGGTGAAAGTGGAGCAATGATTTATAAAGTTTTACAGCAGAAAAAACAAAATGATCGGGAATCTTGGAACATGATAAATTCGTCTTTCATGACAACTCTGCCCGATGCTTGGGCTATTTCCAAACGTTTTTTGATGTTTCCTATCAACCGTTGGCAAGACCGATATGAACGGGTACTTTTAGGTGGACTTACCTGTGATAGCGATGATTATTACAATTCAGAGCAACACGTAAACGCTATTTATCTCCCAAAATTTAACCCTAACAAACCACTGTATGTAGGCTTCTTTAACACAGGTGCTTATCAAGACAATATAGGCGGATTTGGTGGGATTCACCATTGTTTAATTCCACAACCTAAATATCTATTAATTGATGAGAATCATAATGTTGAAGTCTTTTCTGAACAACAATCTCATGAAGATGTTTTGAATATTTTGGGATATAAAGTAAAAAACTGATTATTTTTATTTAACTAAATTAAACAATATGAACAAAGGACCAATAAGTCAATTTATAGAACACCATTATAGGCATTTTAACGCAGCGGCTTTGGTCGATGCAGCTAAAGGATATGAAACACATCTTAATGAAGGAGGAAAAATGCTTGTATCTCTTGCCGGAGCTATGAGCACAGCCGAATTAGGAATTTCTTTAGCAGAAATGATTCGGCAAGATAAGATTGCTATTATTTCTTGCACAGGTGCCAATTTAGAGGAAGATGTGATGAATTTAGTAGCACACTCACATTACAAACGAGTTCCAAATTATCGTGACTTAACACCGCAAGATGAGTGGGATTTACTTGAAAATCATTACAATCGAGTTACTGATACATGTATTCCCGAAGAGGAAGCATTTAGACGTTTGCAGAAACATTTAGAAGATGTGTGGAATGAAGCCGAAGCAAAAGGTGAGCGTTATTTTCCACATGAATTTTTGTACCAGGTAGTAAAATCCGGAATACTAAAACAATATTACGAAATCGACCCGAAAGACTCTTGGATAATAGCCGCGGCAGAGAAAAATATTCCAATTATTGTTCCCGGGTGGGAGGATTCCACAACCGGAAATATATTTGCTGCCAATGTCATCAAAGGAAAACTCAAAGCATCAACTGTAAAATCAGGAATTGAATATATGGTTTGGCTGACAGATTGGTACAGAGAAAACTCTGAAGGAAAAGGGGTTGGATTTTTCCAAATCGGAGGTGGAATTGCTGGTGATTTCCCCATTTGTGTAGTTCCAATGATGTACCAAGATTTGGAATGGGAAGATGTTCCTTTTTGGTCATATTTTTGTCAGATTTCAGATTCAACAACTTCCTATGGTTCATATTCAGGAGCAGTTCCAAATGAAAAAATTACTTGGGGGAAACTGGATATAAACACACCAAAATTTATTGTAGAATCTGATGCTACAATTGTGGCCCCACTGATTTTTGCATATATATTAGGTCAGTAAAGAAACCAAAATAGAATCATGAAAAATCTACTTTTTACCTTTTTTACATTTATTTCCTTAAATACAGTAGCACAAAACAATATACATTCTCAAGAATACTTTGAAGGCACTATTAACGGGAACATTGAAATCTCCTTTTATTTAAAAATTCAGGAAGATGGATGTCCTAGAGTATATGCTGATGCAATCTATAGATACAAAAAGAACGGTGAAAATGAATGGATTTTACTTAAATCTACCTTTTCTGAAACAAAACAACATTATACTTTTGTTGAATTTTTCAATACAGGTGTTCTTTTATTGAAAAAAGAAAAAAATAGTCTAAACGGCATATGGATTTCTCCTGATGGTAAAAAACAATTTGATGTTAAATTAAATAAAGTTCAAATTGACAAAGAAAGTATTGAAAAACTTGAAAATGAACTTGAAAAAGAAATTTATGAAGCCCATGATTGCTAAAAATTAGAAAGATGAACAAAGGCTTATATAGATTAGATTACTTTTCTAGAAAATTTATATTATAAGATTTGATTGCTCAAATTAATTATTTTAGCTTTTTTATTAGGAAATCCTCAATACCTTTGCCAAAGATGAATTTTGAGAATAAATATATTTTTATTTACTTATTTGTAGTTTTATTTTTCATAAGTATGGGAAGTGAAGCTACAATAAATATGCAGTATGGACAAAATAGTATGTACAATGAAATAGAACATACAGATTCACATACAGATTCACATACAGATTTTAATGAAGAGCATAAAATACCAATAAAAGTTTGTCAAGATTTACCAAAATTTGTCTTTGGAGAGTATGATAATTTATTGAAATCATTTATAAATCTAAGTGAGTATTTATCACATCAATTTGTACTTTCCTATCCTACACCTCCTCCTGAATATAACATATTATAATTTTTCAGTTTTTAAGGCTTTATGCCTTTTTTCAATCAATTTATTTTAAAGAAAAATCAGTTTTAGTAAAAACTAAAACACAAAATTAATATTATAATATGTTTAAAACTATAAAAAACGACTTGCCGGCAAGTATCGTTGTATTTTTTGTGGCCTTACCGTTGTGTTTGGCTATTGCTACTGCCAGTGGCGCATCGGCATTTTCAGGATTAATAGCCGGTATTATTGGTGGTGTTGTGGTTGGAGCTTTAAGTGGCTCGAAAATAGGTGTTAGTGGTCCTGCAGCAGGATTGGCTGCTATTGTATTAGCTGCTATTGGAACGCTTGGGGGTTACGAAAACTTTTTGGTAGCCGTAGTTTTGGGTGGTGCTATCCAGTTATTGTTTGGTTTTTTAAAGGCCGGCGTTATCGGGTATTATTTCCCTTCTTCGGTTATTAAAGGTATGCTTACCGGTATCGGTCTCATTATCATTTTAAAACAAATTCCTAACTTTTTTGGTTACGATGAGGAATCGGCTTGGGATTGGGGCTTTTTTGAAACCGATGGCGGCACTACCTTTTCAGAATTATTTCAAGTATTCAACAACGTCCATCTTGGAGCTACTTTAATTGGTATTATCAGTTTAAGTATTTTAATCCTTTGGGACAATGTACTGAGCAAAAAAGGAAAAATATTCAACATTATACAAGGTCCATTGGTAGCTGTTGTTTCGGGTATCATCTTCTTTAATTTAACTACCAGAAACGATATATTGGCCATTACGGGCAAGCATATGGTAAGCGTTCCTATTCCGGAAAATGCAAGTGATTTTTTAAACCAATTCACTTTCCCGAATTTTACTGCAATTACCAATATAGAAGTTTGGGTTACCGCTTTTACCATTGCTTTGGTAGCCAGTTTGGAAACACTGCTTTGTGTTGAGGCTTCAGATAAAATAGATCCCGACAAAAATGTAACCCCCACCAATAGGGAGCTATTGGCACAAGGCACGGGAAATATGCTTTCGGGACTTATTGGTGGCTTGCCTATTACGCAGGTTATTGTACGTAGTTCGGCCAATGTCCAATCGGGTGGTAAAAGCAAGCTTTCATCTATTTTGCATGGTGTTCTTTTGTTGGTATCGGTAATCTCGATTCCAAATTTACTTAACATGATTCCACTTTCGGTTTTGGCGGCCGTATTGCTTATTGTGGGATATAAATTGGCCAAACCATTGTTGTCTAAAAAAATATATTTCTCAGGTTGGAAACAGTGGGTACCGTTTGTAACCACCGTTCTTGGTATTGTATTTACCAATTTATTGGTAGGTATAGGCCTTGGTTTAATGGTAGGTATTGTGGTTATTTTGCTTAAAAGCTACCAAAATTCGCATTTCCTTCATATTGAAGACAAAAGTAATGGCAAGCATAAAATTAAAATGACCCTTGCCGAAGAGGTTACCTTTTTTAATAAAGGCGCTATACTTAAAGAGTTGGAAAGCCTGCCAAGAGATACGTATTTGGAACTTAACCTAATTAATACACGTTATTTGGACAATGATATTATTGAAATTCT